>CAJQOX010000001.1 GCA_905480075.1 uncultured Aureispira sp.
TCCTTCTCTGATTCTACTTGCCACCGTTTTGCTTATTTTCAGGATACTCCGGGAACACAAAAGGGGAGTGGCGGTAGTTGCTGCATTGATTTATGTTCTGGATAACTGGACAATATATTATTCCGACAAACTGATGCCCGATACCCTTGTGGCCCTCTGTGTTTTTACTGCTTTTGCCATTATTCATAATTTCAGATTTGTGAGATCGGGAGAGGCTTCAGTAAAACATGCTTTTTTATTGTCCCTGGTTTTAATTTTTGCCTACATCAGCAAACAATCGGTTCTCTTGCTTTTTCCGGTGTTTTTCATTTTATTAATTATTGACTTTATTCAGAAAAGGTATATCAGATTCTGGCTGCAGACTGCTTCCTTTTGTGTTTTGATGGGTTTGTTGTATTTAACCTCCATTTATCTGCTGACAGGAGACCCTTTTTCCCGATTTCATGCTGTGGAACAGGGGCTGACCGATAATCTTGGTGCAGGGCATTCTTTTTCCTTTTGCAATTATGCAATTCAGCCATGGTCTGCTTTATTCTACAGGATTGGTTATGAGATGATCTACAAGTTTATTGCCACCGGAATGATGTTTTCTCTGATGCTGGGCTTTTTTGCTATTTTAAGTTTTAAAATTAAAGACCTTCTGGAGATTAAATCCTCAGGGGCATATTGGTCATTGATACTGTTCTTGTCAGTTCTGTCATCCAATTTTATGACGACTTCCTATAAGGCCTACCTTCCGATATGTCCTGATATTCGTCATTTTCTGTTTTTGGTACCCCTAGCTGCTGTGGTCGCTGCACCTGTTCTTTATTCTTTTGCAGAACAGGTAAAAAACCGAGCTAAATTAATTCTTGTCTCCGCTATTATTTTAGGTCTGTCCATTTACTCAGGTGCTGGAAATATGGTCTGGTTATATATATTTTTATTTCTATTGGTTCTGTTACGGTCTGTTTTGCCGGATCACCCTTATATTCTGAATGGATTTTTATCCGGAGTTTTTTTGATCGCTTTATTGCCAATTATTTCTTCAATGAATACAGCAAGTAAAAATGCCTATATAGAACAAAGGGAGGTGATTTATAAATACCTGAAAAGCAATCCACAGAAAAGCATAGTTTTTACCAATGTCATTCAAAGTCATTTTGGTAAATATCTGTTGGAATTTGAAGAAGATGCACCCACTCAGTTTTTTAGTTATTCTGATATTCCAGGCTTTGATTTTAGTCAGAAAAGGATTTATTATGTTTTGGTAAACGGGTCTACCCGATATATGTCGAATTTTAATTATAAAGACCTCCCTGAATGTATTAAAGATTGTTATGAAGGTAAAAAACCAGTCAGTATTGATGTGATTTATAAAACGGAAAAAGTAGCACTTTACAGGATCAATAAACCAGAAATAATAAAGAAAGATTTTTCAAAATGATTAAGTAGATTTATATATTATTCAAGTAGATTTTTTAGTTTATTTTATTATTCTTGCCCCAAAATATTCTGAATCAATTTCATTAAAAAGTGCTTTATGAGGAAGCTTTTTACCTGTCTGTGTTATATTAATATTGCATATATTTTCTCTGGATGTACCTTTGGGAAAATAGTCCTTTTTTTTAAGCCTGATATTAATGACCATGAAAAGGCTTTTGTTTGTGACACTATCACTCCCTCAGAAAACTTAACTCCCTGTTTTGTAAATGTGCATGATCCTGATAATATTCCTCCGATTAATAAATGGATCAACCTCAGACAACGGTTAGAGGCAACGGATTTTAATGACTTCCTGGATAAATCAAATACTACAGCACTGCTAGTTATTAAAAATGACAGCATACTTTATGAACACTATCTGAAAAAAGGGGCTAAAGACAGGACACAGGTGGTTTTTTCTGTAACCAAAGGCTTTACTTCCACTCTTGTTGCTATTGCTGCTGAAGAAGGCTTGCTCTCCATTGATCAGAAAGTCGCTGACTTTATCCCTGAATTCGCAGAAGATGAAAGAAAGAATATTACGCTGCGCCACCTCATGGGCATGGTGTCGGGTCTTAACTGGAACGATTTCAAAAATCTGCCACGTCTTGGAGGGTTGTATTACAATAATAACCAACAGAATTTTGTTGTCAGAAATGTAAAAAAAGAATACTACCCGGATACAAAATTTGAATACAAATCAGTGTCAACCCAAATTCTTGGTATCTGCCTGGAAAAAGCTACAGGAAAAAGTTTTGCTGATTATATGAACGATAAAATATGGAAACATATAGGTGCTGAATATGATGTCCTTGTTACACTGGATAGCAAAAAAAACAGAAATGCACGTACTTTCGGAGGAATCGCCATGACGGCATCTGATATGGCCCGATTCGGTAGACTGATGCTACATGATGGTGTTTGGGAAGGAAAAAGACTAGTACCTCAATGGTTTATGAAAGAGCTTCGAAACCGCGATATGAATAAATGGATTGGTTACTCTAATTGCTTCTGGAGAAATGGCTACGAAAATCAAGATTTCCAGGATAATCAACAATTCTGGGCTGCAGGCTACGGTGGTCAGTACATCTATGTCTCGCCAAAGGAAAATACCATTATTGTCCGTACAGGTTTAAAGGAAGAAAACAGGTGGTCTGTCATTTTGGGTAGACTTTCTGCTCTGGTTTCAGGTGGTGAAACGGATTTGTCGGACCCTTCAATGGATTTTGGGAATCAATTTGCCGGAACATTCAAAAACTCAACAGGAAATGAGATGAAATTGGAATTACTTCCCGAAAGAGATCATTACCTCAGGAGAGAATGGATTTGGAAAAGAGAAACTGATTACTTTAAAGAAGGTAAAGGTTTAAAAACACTTACTCAGTTTGATGGAATAAGTCTGGGCTTTAAGAAAAAAGGAGAACAGACCCGAATGTATTATAAGGTTAAGCAGGGTAAGGTGCTTGGTTTCTTTTATAATTCGTGGCCTTCTGTGGAATTTGAGTATTTTGAAAAGGTTTTTTAGTGAAATTAATCATTCTACTGCTTTTTACTTAGTATGCCAATAAGCTATCCATATCAATACAAACTGAATTGGCAATCGAACCCAGGATACCATAAAAGGTGATGCTTCCAGTACCTTCTGAGGTTCTTCATTGAAGGCCAGATATATATTGGCTGGAAATACAGCTATCAACAAGAATATCAAGCCCCATCCTGCATAAAACCGCAGCCTCTTGAAGAACAACATTCCACCTAATAAGATTTCAAAAAATCCGCTCAGATATACCAACTCAAGATGACAGGGTAGGTAAGGGGGCATAATGGCCAGAAAAAAATCAGTACTAATAAAATGAGTGATACCTACAGCTATATAACTGATACCCATCAGGTATATACTCATTGTTTTTATTTTGGAAACTTGCTTCTCTTTCACTTATTTTATTTTTTCAGAATTTTCTGTAAACTCTTCTATCAACTCACTGTTTGAAACCAAAAGCGCAAAATATGGATTATTACTCGTTTTTCGCTTAAGCAAGATCAGATAATCTTTGTCAAAATATAGCTTCTTTGGCTTTGGCTTTTCCTCTTCGACTGCTTCTTCTGTTGCCGCTTCTATCCAGGCTTCACTCTCTACCTCGGCACCTTGTTCATTAAGCAAAAAGGCAGTTCGCTGATAGGCGGTCTGTATTGAGTATTCTTTTGTTCCGGCATTGAAAGTACTGCCCTCAATGTCTTCGTAAGTGTTCTCTATATTAAACAATACGACCGGAATTCTGACCCGGTCCTCATCGTTGAAGAAATATCTCCAACGATTTTTTCTGTTCCTCTTTTCTACAAAAGCTTTTTCTTTATCGAATAATGAAAGGACCGCTTCATTCATTGTTTTATATCTGCTGAGATCTGTTTTCATCAACATAATTTGATGTTCTTTATCTTTTGGAAAAAGACTCAGGGCAAAATCATTGTCATTATTATAATAATTAATTTTTGATGCATTATTATAGCCCCAAAAGCCAAAAGATGCTACTTCCTTATCTTCAAAAAGCAGCGCAGTCTCATCTCTCTCCATAGGTGTTTCAAAAGGCAGAGATTTTTTGAAATAGGCCTTCGCAATAATAGTCAAATCTATTATTTCTACAGATGTTGAGTATTCATCTTCTTTTAGAACTTGCTGCCCCGTTTTAGAACTGTTCATCAGTTTCAAAACATCTCCGCTGATTATCTCCAAAGGGTTTTCAAGTTCTTTCTTTATCTCGTCCCAGGCCATCAGAAGACTTGCGGCATAAACATTGTTTTTGTCCACAGCAATATCAGATTCCAATGTGGGCAGAAAAGCTGTTTGTTCAAAACTATCAAGGTGCATTACTTCCGGAAAAGTCTTGTTTTTCTCTGTAGTCAAAGTTGTACAAGCAGAAAGCCCTGAAATAATCAGGATTGAAAATAGGTTAGCGAATTTTTTCAATTTTATAGCTTTTGTTTCCTGCTTTAATAAAGTAAAGTCCGGGGTTTACATCCGAAAGGTTTATCTCTGTATAATGATCATGTAATCTTCCGGTTTTGATAATCTGACCCATTACGGATATCAAAACATATTCTGAATCCATTGAATTTTCTGATTCAATAATGATATAATTATTGGCAGGATTGGGATAGATTTTAAGCTCTGATACAGGTTCTTCTATTGCATTTACAGAGGTGATACAGTTAAGATTGCTTAGTGAATATTGTGACAAAAATTGCCAGACTTTCAAACTTGCATCGATGTCATAGTTGGTTCCGGCCAAAGGAAATGCGGCGCCGGGCCAGGTATGTGCGCCCCCTGCAACTCTTAATAATTCAGTACTAGAATTACAATAACCGGAATCATAAACTATCTGTGAAACGGTACTGCCGTCGGTACTGTCAATGTCAGGTAAGGAGGAGGTATCTCCTGTTGGGGTGCAATTATTATAAGTTGACCAGTAATTCATAACGGTATCTATATGTTCACCAAAAGAAGTCCCTGCATAAAGAACCGTGCCGTCGGCTGTTCCATGTATCTGCAATACAGGAGTAGGATGTACCGGATTGCAATTATTATAAGTATAGGGTGACATCGAACCGGTAACGGAAGCAACGGCGGCAATTTTATGATTCAACATACAGGCAAGATGATAACTCATATAACCACCATTTGACATTCCGGTACTATATACTCTGGATAAATCTATGTTGTAGGCCGCAGCTATAGAATCTATCAGGTCTTCGGCAAAGCCAACATCATCCACTGTACTGCCACCCCATCCAACATTGAAATGTGTAGTACTTGTAACATCCAAAGTTCCATTAGGGTGTACAATGATAAATCCGGCAGTATCGGCTATGGAACGGAAATTACCATAATACATCTGCTGCAAAGCATTGGATGTATAACCATGAAAATTGAACAGTAAAGGAACGGAGGTTCCCACAGAATAACTTGCCGGTACATAAAGTATAAAATTACGCTGTAATCCGCCACTTGTAATTGTATCGTAAATAGTCTGCTGACCAAAACTGAGGGTTGTGCTGAAGAGTAGTATAAATAAGATTCGCATATAGTTTGTTTTAGTGATTTTTGCTCTGATAAGTCTGCAAATTACAATTTAAATGCTGTATTTTAATTCTTTTTGTTGCATTTTTCGTTTTTTAAGTATAAGTGACAAATTCTATCCCTTGGTTTCTAATCAGTTTTTCAATTTTGAAGTAATAGATACAAATTTCCCATTCCATTTGGGATAAACCTCTTTGAGGTTGTTAATTTCAAGTCTTTCTTCTTTTGCTGAAATTTTGATAAAATTTGGAGTGCAGGATGGAAAGCTTTTTTAATCATCGAAAAATGTCAAAAATACTAAGTAAACTGTAATTTGCCGGCTTAATATTTTTTATCAATACAGTTAATTTATTTACATGGTTGATTTCATCATGGGAAAATTATTTTTTGTTGATACCTCAGATGTTCTGCAAAAAAAAAGGGTTATCTGTTCAAAGATAATCCCTTATATTTTATTTAAAATTACTTAAGTTCAAGCCTAACTTTCCTGCAGTATATTTTGAATCTTCTCCAGAAGTGTTCTGTTCTTTTCCTCATCCTTATGGCAAATTTGTTGCTTTTCAATTTCTGCGAACCACTTATTCAACCACTCTTTCAATTTGCGCATTTCATTTTTAAATTCTTCACTGAGTCCAGGGCATTCCTCATTATTTTCAGCAGGGGCAGCATTAGCAACCAAGGCCTTCCAGGTCTTTTTGCCCGGACTTATCAACCCATCAGGTTTTTTCATGCCTGCCACTTCGCTCTGAAATTTTTCGATAGCAGCAATAGTTTTCTTGCCGCAATCGCCATCTACTTTCAGAGAGGCGCCATTTCTGTTCAGCAAGGTCTGAACGATCTTAACGTCATTTTCTTCATTGTCACCATCTTCTCCAACAGATTTTTTGATGGTATTACTCTGTGGTGGCGTATCATTTGTGTTATCGTTATTATCGTTGGGCGTGTTATCGTCCGATGGGACAGGGTCTGTATTGTCTTCAGGAGGAGTGTCAGGTTCGGATTGTGTACCGCCAAGTGCTTTCCAGGTAGCATCTGCCGGGTTTATTAAACCACTTTCTTCTATCGAATTGTCTGCCTGAAATTTTTTGATGTATTTGATAGTAGTTTTGCCGCAGTCGCCGTCAATACCATCTTTGTTCGGGCCATATTTACCTAAATCGAAGCCATTTTGTTTCAGGAGTCTTTGTACAGCTTTTACATCTTCACCATCATTATTTCCACCCTCACCTACAGATTTCAGAATGACTTTCCTTGGTTCAGGTTCAGGAGTATTGGCACCGGTTACCGGAACATTTTCGTCAACAGTCTGCACATATTCCACCAGGTCATCCACTCTGGCAAAGGCGCGTTTGCGTCCGTTGGAATTTCTACGTTCAAGGTCTGCTTTGTTTTTCCCCCAACCTGCATTGGCATGATAGGCTGCACCTACTGCATCAGCAGCAGAAGTGGCACTGTTCATGTCCGTCATATTGTATTCATCGAGTTTGTTGCGTTTACTGCTGTAGTTTCTTAAGAAATAACCTATCAGGCATTCCACAGCAACTTCCAGCGTATTCACAAGGTCCGGATTGGCTACAATATCCTCTTCTGTGTATTTGTTCATCGCATTATAGTTGCCTTTGAATGTAAGTTGGTTAAGACCACGGCCTCTGTATTTGTAGCCTTCATTCGGTGCATTGCCGTAACGGCCGCCATATACCTTATTGAAAAAAGCTTCGTCGTCTTTCTTTAAGACATTCAATTCTGCTTCAGAAAGGTCTTTTACCCTTTTACCAAAAATCTTGCGGATACGATCGTTTGAAGTACCGCCATAGCCTCCCTCCGATTTGGGCTTCATCCCACTTTCCTTCGAAACAACAGCAATGATGCCTGCCTGCATATATTCATTCGTAATACCACCTTTGATCATACTTTTTTTCATCAGGCGTATAGCTTCTTTCTGATCAACCTTAAGCGTATCTGTATAGGACATAATCTTTTTGTTTTATTTAATAATTTTTTATTCAATACATCTGTCCTTCAACGTTTCTCAACATAAAAAGACAACCCAAGTTAATAATAATATTTTGAAAAACCAAGTCAGTTTTAATAAATCATGAGAGATCTATAGATTAGAAGTTATTTTAATGTTGTCAAAAACATTTTGATCGAAATTTTATTTTTTCAGAACCTATCTATCTGAAATAAGGATTAAAAAATGCTGTAATGCAAAAATGACAAGATGAAACCTTTCGTTTTTTTGAATATTTTGATTGGGTCTTTTGCTTGCAAAAAATGATCATTTATAATAATGTCAATCAAATAAAAAGCGCCCCCTTGCTTTTTAGCTATTACCTTCATATAGTTGATAAAAATATATTCCGCCAGACAATCCAGCTAGTTTTATTTCTACCGATTCTGTAAAAATACTACTGTACCTCCTAACGAATATACCCTGACTGCCATAAATGCAGAGGGAATGTTTTGTGTTCAAAGAGTTCTCAAATGTAGTAAGTAGTAAGTAGTAAAAATTTGCGCAGCAAATTTTACTTATGACTTATGACTTATGACTTATGACTTATGACTTATGACTTATGACTTATGACTTATGACTTACTACTTATGACTATATCAAGTTTTCTCAAACTTGCCGTTCAAGGTCTGAACCCCCACCTGCAACTGATATACATAGATGCCGGCAGCAAGCTGCGAAGTGTTCAGCTTTTCGGACCAGTATCCAGTGTTCATCTGTCCGCTTTGATGATATATCTCCTTTCCGGTGATATCGTAAATCCTCAGGTGATAGTCCTGCTGAGTTTCTGAACTAAGGGCAAAAATAAGTTGCTCAGAAGCCGGGTTCGGATAGACCTTCAGCGGTATTTCATTTTGATTATTGCGTCTGTCCAGGCTGACAACAGGGGAATAACTTTGAAGTCCGTCATTGTCCAGCTGACGGAGTCGGTAATAATTGACGGCATTTCTGTGGTAGTTGGCATCATTGAAATAATAATGTGAGCCTGTCAGACCGTTTACAGCAGCAGATGGCAGAAAACCGATCTCCTCAAAATCCGTGGTATTGCTTTTGGCCCTTTGTACATAAAAGCCGAAGACATTGTCCTCATGTGCCGTTTCCCAGTTAAGTTGATTGCTGCCGGGTAGTTTGTCTCCGCTGAAAGAGAGCAACTCGAGGGGCAGAAGACAGCTGTTCGTGTCGCCGTTTGTGGTGACGTTCAGCTTCAGGTCAAAATTGCAATGCTGACCGGTAAAACCATCTATCATCAGGTAATAATGTTCGTTGGGTTTGAGGATACTGCTGATATCTACACTTGAACCGCTCGTCAGCTTGTCGGCACAATAAACGGGTACAGGCCATGCAGCACCCAAGGCACAGGTAGAGACCTCGTATAACACAAACTGAATGCCCGAACCTCCAAAGCCTTCGCCCTGACAGGAAATGTTGTTGATGTCGATGTTCATAGAGGTGGGTACACACATTGTATCGGGTGTGATGAAGCGGTACCAAACGGTATTTTCCAGTCTTGTGATCGTATTGCTGCCGGAACATTCAGGCAATGAAGCCAAAGAGATATTCAGGGCAGGGTCTATGCTGCCGGGAGTACCCGTAGCGGTCGCTGTGCTGCCTGCATAATCCTTGCCGGTCTGATTGATAAAGGTCGCCGTGTTGCAGTCTTCAGAACCGAAGGCCAACCTTGATTCTCCGGTAAATACATTCGCCTCCCAGCCACTTGCCGTAGTGGCACCGTCCGAGAAGAACTGAAAGGTAAGGCAACCGGTAGCATTTTCCACACTTGCTTTTATAGTTTCCAGTGTGTTGCTGTTCGTAGAATTGCCGGTATAGGCACAGATCAATCTTGAGTTTTCAGTATCGGTACCATCAAAAACGTAGAGATAGTCCCAGCTGCGTTCAATTCCCATAGTAGAGGTAAACTCAGCCCATACACCTTCACCTGCAGGGGCCGAGGCATGCGGGCAATAGGTGATGACATAATTTTCATTATTCCCGTAATTGACAGTATTGCCACCCAGATCTGTAAATAGCTTTGTGCCTTCACTGCCACCGACTTCGACAGTGCCGAGGTCAGCAGGAGGATCGGAACAATAGAGCCTCGCCAACCATCCGTCTCCGACAAAAGAACCGTCGGTATTCAGTCTTACAGTCAGACAGGCACCGCTTGATACAAAGGTGCCCGGCTGTGGCGCGGCAGAGGCGGCACCGGTATAGACTCCTATCAGGTTGGCATTGATATCTGCTCCGTTATAAAAGTACAGATAGTCGTTGCCGTTATCCAGTGAGCTGATCGTCAGTTGTTGTGCTGCAGTAGGGTTGGGCTGAAAGGATAGTCTCACTGCCTTTGTGGGGTCCGGATTGCAGAAGGTCTGTGTATTGTTCTCATTATTGCCGTACATGCCGGTGGAATTGCCGCTGTCGAAATAATCGTGGTAGCTGATGCCACAGTTCAGGTTGCCGACCATTGAATTGTCAAGCAATATCGGATTGGGATAGGTGGGAACAAGAGGGTTGTCCACACAGGTCCAGGTGGCGACCCATCCCGGATTCTGTGTGGCGACATCAGAGGTGAAACGAATAGTCAGACTGCCTCCGGTGGAAGTAGTCTGTGGTGGAGTATTTGTATTTGTATAGGTTCCAAGCAGGGGAGAGGCGACGGAAGGACCGTCATAGATATACATATAATCATAATTGTTCTCCAGGTCGAAGGCTGAAAAAGTCAAAGTGACGGAAGTGGCATTAGTGGGGGAAATAGTGAAGGTATAATCCTCGTTTTTTCTGTAGAGCCCCAATTCTCCGCCGCTGTCGGTAAAGCTGCCGCTGCAGGCTGTGGTCACTACATTGGCTGTAGCCTCGGCATTGACAAATTCACTGCCTTCGAGTACGGAGGTGTCGCCCACTCCGCAGATAGTACGTACTGTCCACAGATAATGTGCATCGGAAGCGATTCCTGTCAGGTCAAAACTGTTGTTGCTGCTATAGTAAGTGTTCCAGCTGCCGCTTGCTATCGATTGTTTTACACGAATTTCATAGGATTGTGCCCCGGCAACAGCATCCCAGTTCAGGGTGGCGCTGTTCTGATCGTGATTATTGGTGGAAAGATTATCAGGCTTGCCGCAACTGACTGCTGCTGTACTGCTTGTCCAGCTTGCTGCCCAGCCCGAAGCTACAGTGCCGCAGTCGGTTCTGAATTCCAGAAGCATTTTACCACTGTTTGCTGTTATTGCAGCCGGCAAAGTGGTGCCGTTCAAGACGGTTAACAATTGATCATTATGAGAATCTCCGTCATAAATATATAAGTAGTCGTAATTTAGTTCCAGATTCAGACTGCTGAAGGTCAGCGTCACAGAGGTGGCACCCACCGGTTCTATCTGATAGAATATGCGTTCGTCGTTCGAGTAGTTGCCTGTTGAGCCTCCGGAATCGAAAAAGGTAC
>CAJQOX010000002.1 GCA_905480075.1 uncultured Aureispira sp.
CATAAAATGGGACATACCTTTCCGGGGGCCTCCACACCCTTTGGAATGGTGCAGCTAAGCCCCGAAACCAACAGTCAGCCTGTTTATGACAGGGAAGGAAATTACAATAAAGATACTTATAAATATTGCTCGGGCTACCAATATGCCGACCATACAATTTTTGGATTCAGCCATACACATTTCAGCGGCACAGGACATTCCGACCTCGGTGATTTTTTGCTGATGCCAACGCATGGTGCCCTTAAGCTGAACCCCGGCAAGGCGGAAGTGCCTTCGTCAGGCTATCATTCTCAGTTTCATCACAAAAATGAAGTGGCAGAGCCGGGTTATTATGCGGTTGAGCTCGATGATTATACTATAAAAGCAGAATTGACCGCTTCCGACCGGGTAGGGTTTCATCAGTATACTTTTCCTCAGACAGACAGTGCACACATTATTATGGATCTGATGGCTAATATTTACCATCATGACAATAAAAATGTATGGACTTTTGTACGGGTGGAAAATGATTCGCTGATTACCGGCTACCGTCAGACGAAAGGCTGGGCAAGGACGAAGACTGTATATTTTGCCCTTCATTTTTCCAAAGAATTTACAAGCTACGGACATCAGAAATACGACAAGGTTCAGTACAACGGATTTTACAGAAGGTTTGACGAGGGGAACAACTTTCCCGAAATGGCCGGTAAAAATATCAGGGCATTTTTTAATTTTGAAATGGAAAAGGATGAAAAATTGCTGGTCAGGTTTGCGCTCTCTCCCGTAAGTACTGCAGGGGCCCTGCTCAATATGAAAAAGGAGATCCCGCATTGGGATTTTGATAAAACAAAAGCAGAAACTCAGCGTAAGTGGAACAAGGAATTATCAAAGGTATTGGTGGAAACGCAGACCCCTGAAGATAAAATCACTTTTTATACCGCCCTGTATCATACTATGTTGGGTCCGGTTGTCTACGAAGATGTCGACGGGCAGTACCGGGGGCTCGATCAGAATATTCATCAGTCAGAAGGCTTCACCAATTATACGATTTTCTCACTATGGGATACCTATCGGGCACTGCATCCTTTGTTCAACATCCTGCAACCCGAACGTAACAACGATATGATAAAATCGATGTTGGCGCATCACGATCAGTCCGTTCACCACATGCTGCCGATATGGAGTCATTATGCCAACGAAAACTGGTGTATGATCGGTTATCATTCGGTTTCAGTTATTGCCGATGCGATGGCAAAAAAGACAACGGATGCAGATCCGGAAAGAGCATTACAGGCCTGTCTGAACACGTCAAGAGTACCCTATTTTGATGCCCTTGACAGTTATATGAAACTGGGATTTATACCGGAGGAAGATGCTTCTTCTTCTGTATCCAAAACCCTTGAATTTGCCTACGATGACTGGTGTATTGCTCAGGTGGGCCAACTACAGGGAAAAGAGAAAGTCTATGATGAATATTCAAAAAGAGCCCAATGTTTTGAAAACAACTATGATGCCTCAATAGGTTTTATGCGTCCGAAATCGGCTGAAGGTAAATGGAAAAAGAATTTTGACCCACTTGATACACATGGTCAGGGATTTATTGAAGGCAACACCTGGACATACAGCCTTTTTGTTCCTCACAATATTGAAAGAATGATAGAAATGATGGGAGGAGAAGCCGAATTTACGCAACGCCTCGATTCCTTGTTCAGCATGACCCTCGACGATAAATTTATTGCCAAAACGGAAGATATTACGAGAGATGGACTCATCGGAAATTACGTTCATGGCAACGAACCCGGACATCATATTCCCTATCTTTATAACTGGACAGAAAGCCCCTGGAAAACGCAGGAAAGGATTCGCATGATATTGAAGACAATGTATGGCCCTGCTGAGGATGGTCTTTGTGGCAACGATGATGCAGGACAGATGTCAGCATGGTACGTTTTCAGCGCATTGGGTTTTTACCCGGTCTGTCCGGGGTCAGACCGTTATGACATCGGCAGTCCGAATATCAAATCTGCCATTCTCAATCTGGAAAACGGGAAGGTATTTTCTGTAAAAACCCAAAATCAGGGGCGGGAGAATGTTTATATTCAAAAAATAATGTTGAACGGAAAAGAGCTTAAAAGAAAATACCTGCTTCACAAAGAAATAAATGAAGGCGGGGAAATAATTTATTTTTTAGGAGATAAGCCAAACAGGAAACAGGCCATGTAGGGTATTAACTATTCTGACCTTCATACTCTTCCCAGCTTTCAAAATTTGAAATTTTGAAGTCGATTTTTGTAAAGGTCTCTGTGAGGTGCCAGCTGTTGTCAGATTCCACCAAAATTTTTTTGACAATTTTAAGGGGGTCCTGAAGGTGTATGTAAACTTTTTTGC
The DNA here is from genome assembly GCA_905480075.1 of uncultured Aureispira sp. GTDB lineage: Bacteria > Bacteroidota > Bacteroidia > Chitinophagales > Saprospiraceae > Aureispira. The sequence goes on from CAJQOX010000002.1 coordinate 2,368, forward strand.
TGATTTTATAGTCTAAAGGCGTGCTGAGGCCGGTAATATCCCATTGATTCACCGGGAAAAGTTCTCTGCGTCTGAACGAAACATTCCACATACTGTATTCATAGACCATCTCACCCTTCATATTGGGCGTTTTGATTTTTTCAGAAGTTTCCTGCTTTTTTATCCACATATGAACATCTTGATTGATGTCGGGCCTTGGTTCATCATAAGATGTTCTTTGAATGACTTCCCATTCTCTTGATAAACCAATCCACCAGGTCGATTTTTCCATAGGTTCTTGTTTTATACATTAATGCTTATCCTAAATATAATTTTTTGTTTGGGATTTGCAAAAGAATAAGTAGAAAAATTCGTCAGTTTTATTAGTTATTAATGAACTGTAAATTCATTAATAAGATTTTTTTCAAAGGTATCTAATTGTGTTTTTAACGCTTTTTCAATTTTCAATTTGTCCTTTGAGTTAAGGAAACTATAGCGAATCGAATTAAATATATATTCTTTTATTCTGGAATAGGATATTTCGGGATACCTGTTTGCCAGCAATACAAATTGTTCTGTAAGGTCGGAACGCAAGCCACCTGCATCATCACTGCAGATAACAATCGGAACCTTGTGTTTCACATAAATTGTAACAGGGTGGTCATACCCTTTAATGCCCAGAATGAATTCGTTGCTTGACAGGTTTATCTCTATTGCAATATTGTTTTCACGCATATATTTAAGTACCCTTTTTCTGTTTGTTTCGTACATAATGTCAACGCCATGTCCTATACGATAAGCACCGGCAACTTCGACGGCAGCTTCAACATGCCAGGATAATTCTTCCGGTTTAACAAGGCCTAATTTAAGTTCTCCCGCATGCATTGCATATTTAACATCAGGGAATAGTTGCCTGCAGAATTTGAACATTTGCATATGTAACCAGTAATCATTCATTGACGTACTGTCGTGTTCTGTTGCCACGATATTTACCCCTACAATAAGGTCGCTTTTTGAGGCGGAAGAGAAAGCAGCAAGCAGGCTTTTAAAAACATCTGTGGGAGGCAGAACTCTGATTACATAATTCTGATAACGCATCATGAATTTGTCATCGTCAATTCCCTCATGTACATCCGCAACAAATTTATTGTACTTGATGATAGAAGTATCAAATTCTGCGTCTGTTAAATAGTGCTCAGCAAGGACATTCAGGCTGTCCTGTATCTTACCGCTTTTTTTTCTCTGCAGTTCGGTCAGTATTTGATTATAATCCTGTTCAGGGCTTTTTGACTCCTGAAAGGGAACAATCATAAAAATGGTTTCTATATACTGAACCCCTTCGTTTATTGCTCTTGTTTTTAATTCATTCAGACCTGTGGCAATATTCATGCTTGCAGGAATCTCAAAGCCAAAAAAAGTATTGAAAAAATGTAGGTCAGGAGGGAGGAGAGAACCCCTCGGGTAGTCTTTGACAGACCATGTCCTCAGCAACTCTTCTTTGATATCTTCCCATAAGCCCTTTTCTTTCAAGGAGCTTATTTTGTACCATAATTCTTTTTCCCGGATATCCTCTTCCCCTTTGGAAATTTTTAAAGTCTCTGTGTTTAGCCACAGGTTTTCTGTTTCCACTGTCTGAATATAGGTTTCCGCATAGACAGAACCACTGTAGTGATGATGCAAATCGGCACCTTTTGGCATTTGTTGAAAAAAAGCTCGTAGTTCGGCCCTGTTGTGTCTAATGTCATTCAGGAGGTCATTGATTTGACTTTCTTTGTTTTTTTGAAAAAAAATAAAAAGAGGTGCCAATAAACTTTTTAACTTTTTCATTTATATATTTAAGATTTGATTCTGTTTTATAACAATAGATCAATATAGTTTATTGTACTTAATTTTTTAGAGTTATGTTGGTTTTTTTATTGCTTTTTTTGCTTTTTCGATTGCTTAATGTAGCATAAGTTGCGACGGCCAGGATCAACAGGCCACCTGCTGACATCCTTAATGTAGGGGTTTCATTTAATATTATCCAGGCTAAAATTATGGCATAAAAAGGTTCAAGGCAGGCAATAAGGCTTGCTGTCTGTGCCTTCATGCCTTTCATGCTGTTGATAAACAAGGTATGTGCAATACCGGTAAAAATTACACCCAGAATGATCAGATATATCCAATCCTGTTGATTGCCGTTCATTATATCCTCAAAAAAGAAAGGGAATAATATCAATGCAGCAATAAAATTTTGATAAAATGACACACTGTTGCTGCTATAAGTCTTTATCATTCTTCTGCTTGTCAGTGCAAGTATTGCAAAGGAAGCCCCGGATGTTATTCCCCACAAAGCACCAATTGTATATTCATCCTTCAGGTCAAAGCTAGGAATAACAAGGGCAACGCCTGCAAAGGCTATCAGTGCGAGTAATAAATCCTGCTTCCGAAATTCTTCTCTGTCTACCAAAGGTTCCAACAGACTGGTAAAAACGGGAAAGGTTGAGAAGGTTAGTACTCCTATTGCAACAGTAGATTGTTGTATTGATTCGAAAAAGGCTATCCAATGAAAAGCTAAAGTTAATCCGAGCAAGGCAAAAATATAAAAATCCTTTCTTGCAATTTTGAATCCTTCTCCTATGCTTATTTTAAGTGTCATCAGGAATAATGCACCGAGGAATGCCCTTCCCAGGACTATTGCTCCGGAGGATACCGTAATTAATTTTCCAAATAATCCGGCAGCACCGAAGAGAAGTACAGCCAAGTGAATTTGAAGGAAGTATTGGTTGCTTTTGTTCATCAAGCCCACTTTTTTAAGTTCAGAAAATAAGCAATTTAAGAATTTATTTAATTTGTCTTTAAAATCACAAAGAAATGTAATATTTTTTAATTGTAACAATCAAGTGTTTATAAAAATTAAAATAGTAGTTCGTTTTTATTATCTTTGTAAGGTTTTTGCCCAATTTTATTAGCCTCCCCCGAAGGTTTTGCCAAATTGTATTTTGATTAATGTGCTTTCTGGTTTTGGTTTTTTAACTTTAATCCCTTTTTTTGTTGTCTGGTTAAAGTTGCTTTTATTAGGTAGTTTTAAGAATATATTAACACACATACTAATTTTTATTTACAATGAACCTATTTACTCGAAATCCCATTTGTTCTGATTTAGTTATTTTTAGTTTTCTTTTTATTGGTATTAATGCCTGTGTTTTTGCTCAAAGAAATACTGATGTTAAAACCAAAGGCCTCATTCCTAAACAAGAAGTCACCAAAAGTCAATTCGTTTTTCCAGTTATTCAAAACTATGACGGCACTTATCAGTTCTTGTTAAAAAAAAGGAAAAACATTTCAATTCACAATACTTTGTTGCTACATATCAAAAACAGCAGAAAGAAAGAGGTGGATGTCCTGATGCCTGTTTCTTCATTTTGTGATGTTATTATTTTGTCTGAAGATGAAATTTCCTCTACTGGATTTATTCCTTTTAAAACCCCTTATATACTCCAATAATTTTATTATGAAAAATAACACTTTTATATATGTATTAACACTTCTTTTGTTGCCTGTAATATCTTTCTGTCAACCTGCAAATGACGATTGTGCCGGAGCACAAAATGTTGTTGATGACAATACCTGTGTGAATGGAACTACGGTAGCTGCTACTGATAACTGGACAAATCTTGTAGGTTGTCAGGCCGGAGGACCTACTCAGGCACATGTGGACGTATGGTATTCCTTCACTGCAACGAATTCTTCTTTCTCCACAGATATTACTACATCTGCACCATGGACAGGTGATGTGGAATTTTCATTATGGATACCTGACCCTATATTAGGTTGTTTAGGATTGTTTACTCTTGTAACAAGTGGTTGTGGACCCTCTCCCCTGAATGTCACAGCAACAGGACTGACTCCCGGGAACACTTATTTTATGGTGGTTTCCAATGCTCAGAATGAAACTCCCGGACCTTTTACTATTTGTACTGAGACAACAGTTCCACCTGTCAACTGTACCGATAATGATGATTGCACTACTGCATCACCTGTTGTTTTGAATGCCTCAGGTAGTCCTGGTACCGCTTCCTGTATAACAGATTGTAATACAGGTGCCGCAACGGGAATAGATTTCACCGGAAATATATGTGAAGACATGCTTGGACCTACTGTATGGTATTCCTTTACCACCGATGCAGGTGCAGCAACTCTGGATATCAATCTGACAAGTACAGATTTTTCAACTCCGGAGTTTACTCTTTGGGAAAATACCTGCAATCCCTGGGTTAACATTGCTGGTGGATGTGTTGAAGGTACAGGAGGCCTGGCTTCTGTGACGGGTTTAGTTGTATCTCCAAATACTACATATATTCTTGCTGTTTCAGATGTAGGAGGTGGACAAGGGAATTTTAATTTATGCATTACAGAAAATTTAGACAACAGCCTTTGCAATGTTAACGATACACTTATTGAAGTATCTTCATCTGATCCTCTGACCCCCGTAGGTGGTCCATACTCGGCAGGAGAAACTGTAAGCTTTTGCTATCAGGTAAATCAGTGGATGAAGGAAAACTGT
>CAJQOX010000003.1 GCA_905480075.1 uncultured Aureispira sp.
GTCGAACTTCCCAAAAGTCCGGAAAAACCGCCACTTTCCAAAAGTCCCGAAAAAGCCGGACTTTCCAAAAGTCCGGAAAAACCGCCACTTTCCAAAAGTTCCGGAAAAGTCGAACTTTCCAAAAGTCCCGGAAAACCGCCACTTTCCAAAAGTTCCGGAAAACCGCCACTTTCCAAAAGTCAAACAAATGACAAATTAAATAAAAGAATCAGTGAAAACCCGTAAAAATCCGTGGCAAAAAACACTTTCCAACAAAAAAATCCTAATTTCGCAGCACAATAAGTAGTTGTAGATAAGTAATAAGTAAAATTTACAACCCCAATTTCCATAATTCATAATTCATCATTCATAATTCAACATTCTGCCATGAAATTAGGAATCATCAGAGAAGGAAAAGTACCACCCGATTCAAGGGTCTTGTTTACTCCAAAACAATGTGCCGCACTGCAGCAAAAATATAAGGTCGAATTTATAGTCCAGCCTTCTCCGGGAAGATGCCTGAACGATGACCTGTACAGAAAGGCAGGAATTACTATCTCCGAAGATGTCTCCGAATGTGATGTCCTCATGGGCATAAAGGAAGTGCCGAAAGATCAGCTGGTTCCCGGGAAAAAATACTTCTTCTTTTCCCATACGATCAAGGAACAACCCTATAACAGAGATCTCCTCAAAAAAATTATCAGAGAAAACATAACCCTCATGGATTATGAAGTGCTCACTAATACAAAAAAACAAAGGGTGATCGCCTTCGGTCGTTTCGCAGGAATTGTAGGGGCTCACAACGGTATGATGACCTACGGCAACAGAACAAATGCCTTCGACCTGCAACAAATGCATAAATACGACGACTACGCCGAAGCTATTGCTTACTACAAAACACTGAAGTTCCCAAAAATGAAAATCGTCGTGACCGGTACAGGCAGGGTAGCGAACGGCGCAGCTGAAGTATTCGATCATATGAATATCCGAAAGGTCTCTCCAAAGGATTTTATCAACAACAACTACAACGAAGCAGTCTACACTCAACTCGATTGTATTGATTATGTTACTAAGAAAATACCCACCGAACTCTGGCAGGAATGGCAGGATAATAAGGATAAGGGAATGACCAAACCGGTCATGAAGTTTGAATTGATGGACTTCTTCAAAAATCCCGGAGATTATGAATCTATCTTCGAACCCTATACCAAAGTGGCTGACCTGATGGTAAACGGTATCTATTGGGACAATGACGCACCGCAGTTTTTCTCCAAGGAAGATATGAAAAAAGAGGATTTCAATATTAAGGTGATAGCGGATGTGACCTGCGATATAGCACCGGTAGCATCTATCCCCTCAACACTTTTTGCTACCACGATCGCCAAACCGGTTTTCGGCTACGACCCGGCCACAGGTGAGGCTACAGAACCCTATCAGGACCATACTATTGATATGATGACCATCGATAACCTGCCGAATGAACTGCCCAAAGATGCCTCTAAATCCTTCGGAGAACAGTTCACCGAACATGTTATCGAAGAACTCCTCGGTATCAAAGACACAGGTATGATAGAAAGGGCAACAATTGCTCAAAACGGAAAACTCGGGCCGCATTTTCAATACCTCGAAAATTATGTGAAGTAATTCGCCGAACTAAGACTTTTTCAGAATCGTATACTGCAGGCATACAAAGAAGTCCGCAGGGTTTTGTACCTTAATGTCCTTCTGTTACAAAACCAAAAGATATATTTTGAAAAATTATAGAACAGAAAGATCAAATATGTATTGCCGGGATTGCTTTTGCAGAAAGCCCCGATACTACCTTTTTGCCCTCTTCCTGATTTTCTCCCTGACTTTTAATGCCTGCAAATCGCTGATATCAAATAATCATATGGAAAATTATAAAAATCTCTCACAACTGATCTACCAATACGGCGACTCCTCTATGCCGCCGCCCTATCACCGTTCTTATACAATTGTGGTAAACAAAGATTCCGTAGAACTTACAGTAGACAGCTACGGAGATATCCTGGCTCAGAAAAAATACAAAATGCCGGAAGATGGCCTGCAACAACTCGAAGTGGCCCTGGCAAAAAATAATATCGCCCTCAAAAAAAAGAATGAAGATAATATGGGCTGTACTGGGGGAACAACAAAATCTCTTTCTTTTTCCTGTCATGGGGAGGCAAAGCATTTCTCTGCACATAACTACTACTGCGGAGGAGATGCCTACGGTGACCTCGGTGGCGATATCGACAGCTTCCTTTTGGAACTGAAAAAACTGACCCCGGATTTGAGCGATGTGATCGAAGGAACGAAGTGAACTTTAGTAGAAAGTAGTAAGTAGTAAGTAGAAAGTAGAAAGTAGTAAAAATTAGTGAAGTGAATTTTTATCATTCAACATTCACAAATCACAATTCACAATTCAACATTCACAATTCATAATTACTTTGTCCCGACAACCTGATTCAAATAATTCATTTTAAATGACTTCAGCGTGTTCATTATCAGTGCAGTAACAGTCATAGGTCCCACGCCGCCGGGTACAGGTGTGATATAAGAACACTTCGGAGAAACGCCCTCAAAATCCACATCGCCTACCAGTCGGTAACCGCGTTTTCTGCTGCTGTCTTCCACCGAATTGATGCCCACATCCAGTATGACAGCACCCTCCTTGACCATGTCGGCAGTTACAAAATTGGGAATACCGATCGCCGCAACAATAATGTCGGCCCGACGTATCTCATCCGCCAGATTTTTGGTGCGGCTGTGGGTCAGTGTAACCGTACAGTTACCGACCTTCGCCTTTCTCGACATCAGAATGCTCATTGGCGTGCCCACAATATTGGAACGCCCGAGCACCACGCAGTGCTTTCCCGAAGTCTCTATATTATAACGTTCCAACATCGTAATCATCCCGTAGGGCGTGGCAGGAATATACTGAGGCATGCCCTGCGCCATCAGACCGAAATTGGTTGGGTGAAACCCGTCAACATCCTTCTTGGGATTGATAGCAAGCGTAACC
>CAJQOX010000004.1 GCA_905480075.1 uncultured Aureispira sp.
AAGCGGTAGTCAAGTACGAGCTCCAATCGCTTTTCACAATCGCCATAATTATCATCAAAAACATATTCCAGCGAATCAAAGGCAAGCTGAAAGTTTTTCGAAAGACCTTTGTCGGATTGCTGACTAAAAACCGGCATAATCCCCAATACAAAATATATCAGTATGGAAAAAAGTCCTTTGTTTTTATATAGTGTACATTTCATATTCAATTCCGGTTAAATGCTTTTCAGGTAAACTGCTAATTTTTCTCCCTTCTCCAAACCCAACTTTTTTCTCAGCCTCGACCTTTTTACAAATATCGTATTCTCTCCCAAGGAAAGCATCTCAGAAATCTGACCCGAAGAGAAGCCGGCCTTTATCAGTGCACATAATCGCACGTCTTTTTCACTCAGTTTCTGATGCTTTTCTATCAGCCGTTTAAAAAACTCTTCCTGCACATCCTTTAATTTCAACTGAAAGTTTTCATGATCAATTTCTGTTCCCAACATGCTGTCTATGCTTCCAATGAATTCCGCTTCCATCTCTTCCTTAGTTAATGCACCCTGTGATCCTGCAGTTTTAATTTTTTTCTTCAGGAACTTAAGTGTGTTGATGGTGTTCGAAAGTTTTTCAACAACAGTTTTCAATTCCTCCTCACTGTTCTCCAGTGTTTCCGAAGCTTTCTCACTCTCCTTTCTGAGTCGTTCCCATCTGAATTTTAGAAACAGGTAAATAAACAGAATGCAGATAAATGATATTAACAGCAAGAGGCTGATATAATAATTTCTTAAGCTCGCTATATGAAGGTCCTTCTCTGATCGTTCTTTCTGAAAGGTAAGTTGCCTTTTTAGTTCAGCCTCCTTTTGCTGAACGGCCTTTAATTCCTCCTGATTGTTTTTGTTGACCGTACTACTTTTTTCAAGAGAATCTATGACCTGAACATATTCTCTAAGGTGTTTCAGTGCAAGGGATGCATCGCTGCCTTTGTAAAGTTTGTATAAGGTTTTATGCGCCTTAAGTTCAAGCGATAAATTCTTGTTCTTTGTTGCATCCTGCAATGCTTTCTGAGCATAGATTAAGGCAGAGTCTTTTTGATTCATTATAAGACAAACCCTGCTGAGTTCTTCGTGAAAATGATATTTGTTGGAGGTCTTATTTTGTTCACAAAGCAGCAGCCCCTTGTGCAATAAGCTTTTCGATCTTTTAGGATCTCCTTTATTATATGAATACAGACTTCTGTAAATATAGCTTTCAATATAATTTTCCCGGTCTTCTTTTCTGAGTTTGTCGTAGGCAATTTGCTCATATTTTCTTAAATAGGTCCCGGCCATTTTATTTTTATCCGGCAGACTGTCATTCAGATAAATTGAGGAAAGGATGTTATTATAGATTCTGATCTTCAGGCCATCTTCCTCACCGACGGTCATCTTTTCAAAGGCCTTCACAAAACAATCAAGGGATTCTCCCAACCTGTCAAAATAATAAAATACTTCGCCTTTCAGATTCAAAGCCCTGCTGTATAAATCCCCCGATTTGTCTGTCCTCATCAACAAACTGTCCGCAGCAGATAAGGCACTGTAAGACATCGTTAATTGACAGTAGGAGGATATCAGTATCTGATAGGAATAAAAATACAGGGCATCTGCTGTATCGGAGTCTTTTGTATTTTTCGAAAGGTATATTTCTGACTGCTTCACCAAATTATTTCCCAACAAAGCATATTTTTTGAAATCTTTGGATTCCTTTCGTGCGCTGTTTAACTCTTTAAGCAAACTTATTTTCTCCTGAATATTTGTAGTTCTGTTAAATAACAAGCCGACAGAATCCTGAACTGTAGCCTGTGCATTAATATGAATGCTGTAAAAGCAAAGAAGGAAAACAACAAGAATATATTTCATGATTATCCAGGATGATTTGATGTTCAGTTACTATTTAATTTAGTCATTTTATTTTAATCCCGAAAATCATATCAAATTAAGTTTAAAATCATGCTGTATTTATTTAATGCCTGCTAAGTTTTAATGAGCTTTTATTCAGAGAAAAGAACAGGATTACTCATCATCAAACAGATTTAATATACTCTACCAAATCTACTTCTTTACTCAGGCCCAGCTTCTTTCTTAGCCTCGACCGGTTAACATATAAAGACCGTTCTTCCACAAAAGACATCTTCGCTATCTGTTTCGAAGAAAATCCTGCCATCAGAAGGGTGGATAGCTGTATCTCTTTCTCCGTAAGATTCGGATGCCTGCCGATATACCTTTTCAGAAATTCCTCCTTTACGTCTTTCAGTTTAACCTGAAGGGCTTCAAGTTCTGCTTCGTTACCAAAAAAATCATCCAGCTTTTCTGACAGTGGATTGCCTTCATTCTCTTCTGATGTTACCAGCTGATGCTCTTTGGCCAATTCCTTTTTGAGTTTTTTCATGATGTTAATCTTCTTCGAAAAACTCATCGATAATTCATCGAGTTCTGTCTTACTGTTTTTCAGAAGGGTTTTGAGTTGTTCGTTTCTCTCCTTTTCCTTCGAAAGATGTTTCGAGTAGATTCTCATAATCAATAAAAATATAACGATGATTAATCCAATGATAAAACCATAGATTTTTTTATTGAATTCCTTTTGACTCTTGACCAGCTCATTTTTCTCATTCAGACTTTTAATTTCTAAGAACAATCTTTGTTTATTAGCTATATTGATTTTTTCCCGCTGCAGATCAACCTTCATATCCCGTTCATTTTCTATGTATATTTCCTGATACTTTACCACACTGTCCAATTGTCCTCCGGCCATATATACCTTACTGAATACCCGGTAAATTTCATTTTGCAGTTGTGGATTGTTACATAATTTCAGTGCTTTTTTTGTATAGAATATTGCAGAGTCTATCTTGTTGACCATCCGGAGGTTGTTCCCCAGTTCCCGGTAAACAGAAGACAACTGTATATCATCATGGAATTTTTTGTCCATCGATTGTATACGCGCAGTATGCAAGAGGTCAATTGCTTTCTGAGGTTGCTCAGATATGCTGTGATTCAATGCCTTGAAATAAAAGTAGTTGAGGTAGCTACTATAGTACCCTTTCATGCTGTCTACAGGAATTTTTTCAAATTCTCTTAAATAGGCTGCGGTGGCCTCAGGTATTTTTTTCTGTTCATTCAGGTAAATATTTGAAATTGCTATCAATATCTTGCTCAGATTATAAACATGCTGTGTAGGGTTCTTATTGCCCTTTATCAGTGCTCTGTTTTTAAGCAAATACTCCCGGGCCGTATTGTAATTCTCCACCGAGGTGTAAAATCTTGCTGCCTTGTCATTAAAAGTGAACTCGTCCTTCTGATATTTCTTATACTCCTTCAATACCTCCTCTGCCTCTACGTAGAGGGCATTCATTTCATAGAAGTTTATCATTGTACTATGAAGTTGATTTGCTAATTCATAATTGTTTTTGTTGATTTTATCCGGGAGCAACTGAGGCTTTAATTGTTTGTAAATGAAAATTACATTATTAAGCAATTCTAAATTATCTGCCTCTCTGTCCTTCTGTAAAACCAGGTCATATAGTTTCAATAAAATGAATAAATTATTGCAGTTCTCATTACTGTTTAATGAATAGTCTACCTCCTTAGGGTCTGTCAATTCCACCGATTTAAGATGTAAGTCTTGCGCACACCTGATGTTTTGCCTTTTTATATTCCGATAAAAGCAATCCATCAGATTCAATCCCTCTGTCCTCTTGCTTTGACTGATTATTACAATACTGTCTTTTATTTTTTCTAAAGTGCTGCAATCAGTATTCCCATCTTCAAAAATCCGGACCACAGTTTCCATATATTTCGATTGCCCACATGAAAGTGTCGAATAGTAGAATATACAGAATAGAATAAGAGCTTTTGAATTGAAGAAATAGCTTTGTAGTCTCATGGCAAGATTCAGATGCATAATTAACAGTTTAAATAATGATATAATTCTTTTATATCTGCACTTTTCTGTGCAAATTTCTGTCCCGGCGTTTTGCCCGGTTAAAAATTGGCTGGGGAATTTTATTGGAAAGTGTGAAGGTTGGAATAAAAAAAATGAAAGGTTTTACCTTGCTTTTTTCTTCTTTCAAATTTAGTGTCAAAAGAATTAAAATGCAATATATATTAAACATTTACTATACATTAAGGTATACAATACATATACATCTTGCTCAGTTGCCTTATTTCGAATGCCGAGAATAAAAAAATTAACTTTTTCTTCTCCAAGTTCTCTTACTAAAATACTTCTACTTCCCCCTAAGTTTCTACCGACTTCTTATCTGAAAAATCAGTTTTTTCTGCACAAGATCTAAAATCCTTATACTTGTCTTATTAAATGTTGCTAATATTTCGGGCGTCCGGGCGCTACGTTTCATAGCTCGCTCACGCTCGGCCCGCAACTGCTGAAAAAGCAGCTGCGGTCTGTGGCAAAAATGCCACACTATTTCACATCGCTGACGCAAAAAAATGATTAAATTGATTGATTGATTCGATTGACCAAAAGTCCGGAAAAATCGACACTTTCCGACATCATCAAGCCCAAAAAAGCTTCCCGGAAGGGCGAATTGCATTCGCCCCGCGCAAATTGTAAAGACAAGCAAGCTGTTTCAAATCTTCAGCTGCCAGGCTTGCTTTAGTGCATCAAAGGAATTTGCAGGCGGTGACTTGGACCCCACTCTCTGACCTTCAAAAGTCCCGAAAAACCGCCACTTTCCATCTTCACCAATCCCCCAAAAAGCCTGAAAGATGCCTGGCACTTCCAAAGTGCCTGAATTCTCACCCTGAAAGTTTATCGCAAAAACCCAAAAAGGATCAAAAAAACCCAAAAATCCTATCATCAAAATCCATCAAAATCAAAAAATCCAAAGATGATATGCACCTCCAAGGTGGTAATCATCTAATCATCCCATCAATCAAAATCAAAGCATCAAAAAATCCAATAATCCGCGTCAGCGATGAGAAGCAGTGCAGCCGCAGGCAGCAGACCGCAGGGCCGAGCAACAGCGAGCTGCGTATCGTAGCGCCCGGACGCCCAACTTTATAGTAGTAAGTCATAAGTAGGAAGTCATAAGTAGTAGGATGTACAGGTAGTATGAATAAAATTTGCAAAGCAAATTTCACTTATGAGTAGTAAGCGACCGAATTAAATTAAGAATCCGTAAATATCCGTGGCAAAAAAAGCAGCAAACAAAGCAGCGACAAAATTAAATTAAGAATCCGTAAAAATCCGTAAATATCCGTAAAGATCCGTGGCAAAAAAAGCAGCAAACAAAGCAGCGACAAAATTAAATTAAGAATCCGTAAATATCCGTGGCAAAAAAAGCAGCAAACAAAGCAGCGACAAAATTAAATTAAGAATCCGTAAGAATCCGTAAATATCCGTAAAGATCCGTGGCAAAAAAATCAGCAAACAAAGCAGCGACAAAATTAAATTAAGAATCCGTAAAAATCCGTAAATATCCGTAAAGATCCGTGGCAAAAAAAACCAAAAAAACACCCCGTTGGTCCAACTCCTCACAATTCACAATTCATACCTCATAATTACTATGTGATTCTTCGAATTTCTACCTCATAATTAGCTTCGCTGAACTCACTAAGCCCTCCAAAAAGCCCCCACCACAAAAGCCTGCAAATCATAAGATTTACAGGCTTTGTTTGCTCAGGGAAATAATACGAACTGATGAATGCCTTTAAGTAATTTTTTCGGTATTTTATTTAACAATAAACTTACCGGTGGCATGTAATTTATCCTCTTCCCTGATTCTGAATACATAGATACCTGCTTGTAAATTATCTCTTTCTAATGCGAATTTGTTTTGATTGCCCATAATTCTACGGACCTGTTGTCCCACCATATTGTAAACTTCCAAAGTCAGCGGCTCTGTATTGTTGATGCCTTCTACCAGAATAGTCGCGTTGCTTTGAAAAGGATTCGGCATTACTTTTACACGAATGTCTGCCTCGTCGGCAATAGATTCTGTAGAAATTAATTGTATCTCTACAAAGTCTTCTCCAATTGTATGGAAAGTTGTGTTAGTGAAAATCGGGGCATTATAATCAAAATAGATAGCAGCCTGATTATTAATCACCGTACCCAGTGGATTGTTTGCTTTCTGATCTATGGTGAATTGTACGAAACCATGAGAAGCTGCTTCGTTTGTATTACTGTCAGGCAATTGAATATTGTTGAAGGCAAACTC
>CAJQOX010000005.1 GCA_905480075.1 uncultured Aureispira sp.
TAATTTGCACTATTAGTATTTAGGAATGATGCCCTGACTCTAGCCCAGTCAGGGCATTTCTGTTTATGACTTTCATTTTCTCCCGATAAAATGTTACTTTTATATTATTGTTAATAACTTAAACACCAAAATGAACCTGAAATATATTAGGAATAATGAGGAGCTGAAGGAGTGCATTATTTTTTTGAATAAAGAAAAAGAAATTGCCATCGATCTGGAATTTGATAAGAACAGGTACCGCTACGGTTTTAACCTTTGCCTGGTTCAGATATTTTCAAACAATCAATGTTTTATTATTGACCCACTCTCTGATGAACTTGAAATAAACAGAATTTTCCCTTTACTCGAAAATCCACATATTCTTAAGGTTGTCTATTCCTTCGGTGAAGATTTGAGATTGTTGCATTCTTTAGGTTGTTTCCCTCAAAACACCTATGATATTGCAATAGCCATGCGATTATTAAATTATCCTCCAACCTCTTTAGGCTCGGCTTTATTAGAACTTCTCAACATAGAAATCAGCAAATCTGCTCAAAAAAGCAATTGGTTTATCAGACCACTTAGTGAAAAGCAAATTGACTATGCAGCGAAAGATGTATTGTACCTCTCTGACATGAGAAAAATCCTAGTTACACAATCTGACAATCAAAGAATTTCAGACTGGATAATGGAAGAAAATGAAGTTTTTGACAAGGTATCTTATGCCAACATTGATAATAATAACTATCTCAAGGAAAAGGATAAAAACGGGCTCACTGAGCATGAATTTTTTATATTTAAAATGCTGCTGGAATACAGAGAGTCTTTAGCTAAAAAATACAACCGGCCAAGCTATCAGATAATTGATAAGGATTATTTAAAAGAACTGGCAGAACGCCCCAATCAAATTTATCGCTTTAATAAAATCAGAGGAATTTATAAGGCATTGCGCAATGAACCTTTTAGAATTAAACTCAGTAACAAAAGAGATTCTTTTGAAAAACAAGCGGATGAACTTGGGATGTCAAGAACTGAAAATGCTGCCAAAAGACTAAACAGCGAGGAATATCAGGCAAGAAAAAAACAACGTTCAATAAGAGACAAGGCCAAAAAAAATATCTTTAAGCCTATTCAGGCCTTAATAGCTAAAAATCAAGGTGAAAACGTTGTAACTTATATTATGGGAAACCGCCTGATGGATGAATTGGCTGTAGGTAATATTGAAAATCTGCGGAAATATAAACGGGCCCTGATTGAAGCTTATGCCAAAGAACTTGGTTTCGATGTTCAACCCTATTTGAATGGAAATATTCCGAGTTGAAAATTATATGTCGGTAATGAAGGCGCCCTCTTTCGTTATATCAATAAAATCAATTCCCAGGGCCCCGCATTCTTCTTTCCATTTCTTTCTTTTCCATAGGCTGTTGGAATGGTCGAATATTATTTTTTTATAATTGCATAGTTCTGAAATTTGCTTAATACTTTTTAATTTTGGATTACCCATTATCAAAACATAGTCTATTTCAAGTGGTATATAGGCTTTTTTATACACATCATCGCCAGTATAAAGAAATATCCGTTTGCCCTTTATCTGTCCTTTCATATCCTTATAAGACAAGGTACGGTTACTGACAGAATCTTCAAGATTATATACCCTGTTTTCCGACACGCCCAATGACCAAAGATGCCTTTGCTGTGAATAAGACAGTTGCGGACTATCAATAATATCAGCATTTGCAAAGGTTATTGCTTTTTTTCCATAAATACAGGAAAACAATGTGTTTTTTCTACAATGATATATACATAAATAAGACTGATTTTGTTGATAATAGTTCAGATATACACGATGACAGAATAACAGAATTATGGTCATAAGAGGAAGATATGCCCATTTCAATTTTCTTTTTCGCAAAAAAACCAGACTGCTTATCAATACAAAATACCAGCTGAACACCTGCCAGGGTTCAAGCCAAAAACCTTCCCATACAGCTCCAGGAAGTTTTTGAATCATAAATATAAGGCTGTTCATAAACCAAATGCTGGCATACAAAAGATATCCAAGAAGAGTTCCAAGAACAGGAATTCCGTTAAAGAGTAAAAGAAACAAACCCAGGCCTAAAATTATGCCGGCTACAGCGGTTACCACAACTCCAGACAACCAGAAAAAAACGGGAAACTGATTAAAATAATACAATCCAAGAGGAAGTACTGCAATTTGTGCAGAAACAGAAAGGGCAACTCCTGACCATATCCAATGTCCAATTTTGTTTTCAATATACCATAACTTATAAATTTTAGGATGCAAATAAATGATTCCCCCCAAAGCTACATAAGAGAGTTGAAAACCTATATCATAAAGTAATAAAGGATTTATTAAAAGCAAAATGAAGGCGGAAGCGCCCAAAGAGTTGTATATATTTGTTTTCCTGTCTACAGCCTGTCCAATGATAATAAAGGAAAACATAGTAGCTGCCCTCAAGACAGATGCTGAAGCGCCGGTTAACAAGGCAAAACTCCATAAAATAGATAATAGAATAATCAATTTAATTTTTTTCCACCATTTCCCGGAATTTGATTTGAGTCCCAGAATGAAATTCAACATAAACATCAGTATACCAATATGAAGTCCGGAAACTGCCAATACATGCATTGCCCCGGTTTCAGCATAGGCATTCCTTATCTCAGAACTCAGCTTATCCTTTGACCCCAATATCAAGGCAGAAGCCACTGCGTACTCATTGGGAGTAAACAAATGCTGTTTCAATACTTTCAGCAAGTGCTGTCTGAATTTATAAATCAATTCATAAAGAAAATTTCCCTGACTTTCTCTGATTTTCTCCCAATTTCCTGAAGGAATATAGACCTGATGATAAATGTTTTTAGAAGAATAGAATTTCCCGACATCAAAGGCCTCAGGATTCAAAGGAAGATCAAATTTATTGATTTGAGCATTAAAAATTATCTGATCACCATATTCCAGTTTCGTAGCAAAAGTATCTAATTGAAAATATGAAATGATCTTTCCAGAGACCCTGCGTTGATTTATTATGCTATCAGAAACAGAATGTATTTCAAGTGTGGCACTCATACTTTTTTTTGTCATCTTTGCAGGGCTGACCAAAGTAGCAATATAGGTATTTTTTTTTAAGCCTTCAGATTGTTCCAAATGCTGAGGATCATTCTGCATATCATGACTAAAAGAAACCAAATACCCCAATTGAATCAGTGTTAATGTCAGCCATAGCCCCCATATTCTGATAAAGGAAAAGTCAGGGGATTTTTTTTTGCTCAAAGCAAATACAATAAGAAAAAACAAAACCTGTGCTGTCAGATGAAAGGGATAGCGCATCAGACCCCCTAAAGAGTTATAAATAATGATTCCTGACAAAAAGGGAATCAGCAGGCGCAGAGATGGGAGTTGCTGCCAGGTCATTTCAGATAGTTATCAGGGGTGCATAATGCGGGGCTTGGGGAACATTTAGTTTCAGAACTTTCAAATTAAATAAATATCCGTTGATAATCAAATGTATAGCAAAATAATTCTATGATTTTATTATATAATATTTATTAAGGTCCCTGTACAAGCTGGTTTTTAGTAATATTTAAATAATTTTGCAGCATTCATTTTTTATTTTTATTATTTTCTCAATCTGTATTTCTTATGAAAGTAGCAATAATCGGTGGGGGGGCTGCAGGTTTTTTTGCAGCAATTGCAACAGCTGAAAACTTCAGAAATGCAGAAGTGGTCATCTTTGAAAAATCAAAGAAAGTTCTTTCAAAAGTTAAAATATCCGGAGGGGGCAGATGCAATGTGACGAATGCCTGTCCTTCGCTGAAAGATTTATCGAAAGCCTATCCGAGAGGAGAAAAACACATAAAAAAAGCCTTCTCTGTATTTAATAATAAAGATTGTATGCAATGGTTCGAAACAAGAGGGGTGCCCCTTGTAACGCAAGCAGACAATTGCGTTTTTCCTGTCTCTCAGAATTCACAGTCCATAATCGATTGCCTTTTGAATGAATGCAGCCGTCTTGGCATTAAAATCGAAGTTGGTAAGGGAGTAGGTGAACTCTCTATTTTAAAAGACGGAATGCTACAATTATCTTTTCTTAAAACAGCACAACTTCCTTTGATTTTCGATAAGGTAATTATTGCAACAGGTGGCTGCCCTAAAAGGTCGGGACTAAGGTGGCTTGAAGACCTGGGGCATAAAATTGAAGACCCTGTCCCCTCCCTGTTTACTTTCAACATGCCTCAGGAATCTGTCAGGGAACTGATGGGTATTGTAGTTGAAAAAAATCAGACAAGCATTCAAGGTACAAAACTCAAATCTGATGGCCCTCTGCTTATTACACACTGGGGAATGAGTGGGCCTTCTATCCTGAAATTATCTGCCTTTGGTGCCCGTATACTCAGCGAAATGAATTATGATTTTACTTTGCAGGTCAATTGGGTAGATGAACTAAACAATGAATTGGTCCGGTCATTCCTGAATAATATTATTGAGGAACACAAAAATAAAATCCTTGCCAATTACCGTCCTTATCTGCTGCCGGAACGGTTATGGCATTTTTTGTTGAAAAAAGTGAACCTGCCCTTAAATAAAAAATGGGGAGAACTGGGCAAAAAAGGAATGAATAAGCTGGTAAATATTTTATGTAACGATACTTATGCAGTAAAAGGAAAAACTACTTTCAAAGAGGAGTTTGTAACCTGTGGTGGAATATCCCTAAAGAGTATTGATATGAAAACCATGCAATCCAAAGTCTGTAAAAACCTCTACTTCGCCGGTGAATTAATGGATATTGACGGCATCACGGGTGGGTATAATTTTCAAGCTGCATGGACTACCGCGTATATTGCTGCCAAGTTGGCTTAGGTTTCTATTATAATTGAAATTTTTTTCAGAATTATTTTCAAAAAAAAGGGACTTTATAAAAAAAAATGTACCTTAAACTGTTCATTAATTTCATTTCGATTCATTTGGCAAATAAAAGCAACAAGAAATATCGATTCCCGGTTCCTATAAGATTTTTTTCCTATGGAATTTTCAGTCTGCTCTTTCTGATTATTTATTTTCTGCCTTTTAATGTCTTATTCAATAATGATGATTTTACCTTATGCCTTCACAAGAGAATACTTGGGTTTGAATGTCCGGGCTGTGGTATGACAAGGGCTGTTTACATGTTCTTGCATTTTAATTTTAATGAAGCTATGAAACTTAATTTTGCTGTTTTGACACTATTTTCATTTTTCATAGCTCATGGGTTTTATCTTGTATTTAATAATAAATACTTCCGAAAAATCCGATTGTTTTTTTTATATCTTTTTACTGCCTCATTAATTATTATTTATTGTTTAAGAATAGTTGATAATTATTGCTTGATATAAGTATTAAACGTGATGGCTGAACTTTTTTAAGTTCTTTTGGTGTTATTATAAAGGCGATTATTAATTTATTATAAAATTTTAAAATTTATGTTCAGGAAAAGTTCTTCTTTAAGGTTAAAAACCTTAAAGCCCAAGTCAGAAGTTAACAAAATTATTGAAGATTGTTTTTTTTCTTTTGGCAATGTTACGGTATATCCTTCCGGGTCATTGATGGTATCAAGTAATAACAGCAGCGGGTTTGCCTATGAAGCTGTAATTGACGGCTATGTAAGAGAAAGAGAGGGCGGTTATATTATTGAAGTGACTGTCAATTCCAAACCCAGTATTGTCGCCTGGTTAATTGCTATATGTTTTTTCCCTTTAGGCGTACTTATTTTTCTTTTACCCTTTAATGCCAAGGATGAAATGAGCAGGAAGATTGACAGGATTCTTGGTGATATTGATTTCAAGATTTCAAAAGAATAAATCCATAAAAAGGCAGGTACCTTTTCAACTTATAAAAGGAGGGTATCACCAAACCTTTCCTTTAGTATTTTTTTGTCGGCTTTACTTAATAGATTGTTCTGTAGGTCAATATATTTTACACTGATATTGCCTTCAGGACCTTCTGAAATATTGTCTATTTTATTATCCGCCAGATAAAGACTTTCAAGGTTGCTATATTGAATTTTGGTTGGAATTTTTTGTATTTGGTTTTTGTGCAACATCAATTCCTTTAGATGTGGCAGCAGGGCAAAATCTATATTGATATCACTAATTTTATTAGAGACAAACTGTATGTTTTTCAATTTAGATAATCCTGATATACTCCTGGGCAAGAGTTTCACCTGATTATAGTTGACATACAAGGTCTCAAGACTTGATAGCATTCCTATACTTTCAGGAATTCTTTTTAGTTGATTATGCGATAGATCGAGATGCCTCAGGGATACTAAACCACCAATACTTTCCGGAATTTCGGTCAGCTGATTATTCGAAAGGTCCAATTCTTCAAGGTGTTTCAGCTCAGAAATATCATCCGGGATTGTTCTCAGAAAGTTGTGTGTAAAATAAAGTCGTTTAAGGTGACTGAATTCAAAAATTGTCTGAGGGAAATGTCTGAATTGATTTTCATTGAGGTTCAGCTGTTCTATACCACTTAAAATACCAAGTTTTTCGGGCAAGTCATCCAATCGATTTGTACTGAAATACAATTCCTTCAGATTGATAAGTTTTTTGATACTAATCGGTAGCTTCGTCAATCCGTTCTTTTCAATATCGAGTTCAATAAGCTGATGCAGCAAAAGAATTTTCATCTCCTCCTCTTCTTCTGCAGGCACTGCATTTAATAGAAAAAGACTATGATACAATTCCAGATAATCTGCAATATCCAACTGCCAGAAATTAGCCTTTGCAAGACAAAAGGCAAGTTCAATATTATCTCTGTCAGCAGAATCTATCAATTCCCGGAGCTTTTTCAAATCAGATTCAGTTGGCAGTAATGACATATTTTGATTGCTTAACAATACTTTCAGGGATATTTTCTATAAATAGATCAATCCTTATAGGTTGAGTCAATTTCATTTGCATATCTATCTCTTTTCCTTGGAGTCTTCCATACAGGATCAGGGTTGTTAGTTTTGTACAGACGGAAATTACTGAAGTAATGTTGATGTTCGTACAATTGTTCTATTGGAGATTGATTCAATTTATCAGGATAATACAGAACAGAATCGATAGGTTCCTCCTTGAACAATTCATGGCCGTAGGGGTAATTCCCTCCCCGGATGATGTATTGACAGGTATCGTGATAAATAGAGACCAAAACATAATCAGGATTTGTAGTATAACCATACCTCGTATCTATTAAAGCATCGACTTCAGGAAACATTCCAAAGACAACTACAGATTCATTATTAATTATTGAATCTAATTTTGCAACACATTTTTTCAGACTTTCCACACTAATCAGATAATTCATGTTATCATCTGTCCTGAATGTTGTAAAGTTATAATGAAAGGGGAGGGTCATTAAAACATATATAAGAAAATACCTGACCTTTGTTATCCGCTTAGTTAATATTGATAATAATGATATCATAAGTAAAGGAAATATCACCAACTGATAGCGGGCCATAAAGTAATTGAGCGATGAAAATGCAAAAAACATCAGGACACAAAACAAAGCAAGCATATTTTTGGTCATAAATTCTCTTCTGCCGCCTTTACTTGCTTTTACTATAATTACAAAAGCTGCAATTGATAATAAAAACCGACCCTGATCATAAAAAAGCAATGCAAAGCCCAGAAAAAAACGACTGCAGACATCAGCAGGATGAAAAGAAATAAATCCGGTATGATAAGGGTATAAATACCAACCCATGACCTGTTTTTGCATTACAAAATACAGCAAAATACAAACAACAGGTGCTGAATATTTCAGACACCGTCCTATGAGATTCAAATTGATCCTGAACCGTTCCCTGTACCATTCGTTAAGGGCTATGCCGGCAAAAATAATAATTCCTGTTTCTTTGGTAAGGATAAGTAAACCTGCAAAAATAAAATAGAGTAAATAACGCTGCTTCAGATAAAACAAAATACTTAGCATTCCTAATAATCCAAGCATGACCTCGGGCAAGATCATGGTACTTTGTGCAAAAAACAAGGGCTGAACCGACAACAATATGGCAGACATTAAGCCGATCTTCTTGTCAAACATCTCCTTTCCCAACCAATAGGTAGTACACAAAAGACACAAAGAAACAAGCAGACTGACGAACCTTGCAGCATAATAGGTGCCGCCAAAAAGTTTGGTTGTCAGACTCATAAAGAAAACATAAAATGGCGGGTGTCCTCTTGACAGTTCGGGTGGCATTCCTCCCGGCAACATACTCGACCCATGATCGATCATATAAAACATTGCCCGGCCATAAACAGGCAGTTCATCATGAAAAAGAGGGGTGTACAAATGTACTAGCTTCGCCAGGGCAAAAACTATCAATAATACTGTCAGTATCAGTGTGGATTTCTCCTCCCAAATATTTGAAGCTTTTTCAGTATTATTCATTTTATTTCCTCTTTCTTATTTTAATTGTTTGTTCTGAATATCCGTTGACTGCTGAAGTATAATTGCCCCTTATAGAGTTCTTCAATTTTTGAACTGTCCAATGCAGGCTTATTATTGAGTATCGTATCTACAGGAGCATCCTTTAATGCATTAGGGTCATATAAATTATGTGCGCCTCTCAGGATGTATTCACAACTGTCATTATACTCATTGTATAAAATGTAATGAGGATTGTCAGTATAGCCAAAACGTGGGTCCATGAGGGCCTGATATTCCGGAAGTATGGCAAAAACCCTTACCGGCTTCCCTGCGCTGATAGAATCGAGCGTTGCAATACTTTTCTGCATATTTTCAACCGTTATCTGATAGCTCATATTGTTGTCTGTACTGAAAGTATGGTAATTGAACAGAAAGGGAATGGTCAGAATTATATATAATAAAAAATGCTTGTAATTATTGGGCCTTATACTCAGAAAGGTTACCGCAAAGATCATCAGCAAAGGCAACACTAGCAACTGATACCTCGCCATAAAAAAATTGAGGGAGGAAAAAGCAAAAAACATCAGCCACAAGGAAAGGGTCAGAAAATTCTTACCAAGAACATCAGTTACTTCCTTCTTCTTCATCTTAAGTACATCTATCAGCAATAAGGTCAATATCATAAACCTTCCCTGATCATAAAAGAAATGCTTGGCTCCCAACAAAAACCGGCCGGCAACATCTTCTGCTGCAAAGGATATAAACCCGGTATGATAAGGGTATAAATACCAACCCAACTGAATTTTCTGAACTATAAGAAAAAGTATAAAACAACTTAAAGGAGCAGACCATTTAATTGCCCGGACGATCAGACCAATAGAAATTCTGAACCTGTCATTATACCATTCATTGATTACTATAGCGGCAAAGAGCACAATCCCGGTTTCTTTGGTAAGTATCAGCAAGCTTGCAAAAATAAAGTAGTAGACATACCGCTGCTGAAGATAGAACAACAAACTGAGCATCCCAAGGAGTGCCAGCATCATCTCGGGCAATATCATGGTGCTCTGAGTAATAAAAATCGGCTGAAAAATCAAGAGTACTGCTGCCAGAAATCCGGTCTTTTTGTTGAACATCTCTTTGCCCAGACAATAAGTACTTGCTATTACGCCCAATGACATCAGAAGGGCTAGTATGCGGGCGACCACATAACTACCTCCGAACAACTTTGTAAACAGGCTCATAAAGAAAACAAAAAACAAAGGATGTCCCCTTGATAAGTCGGTATCCATACTTCCGGGTATCATTGTCGGACCATTGTCTATCATATAATAGAGTGCCCTGCCGTAGACTTCAAGTTCATCGTGAAAAAGCGGGCTGCCTACATGAAAGAGCTTGTAAATAAAAAACAAAATCATCATTAGCCCCAAAATAGTTGGCGCTTTGCTTTCCCAGTCAAATCCTGCTTTTATTGTCTTGTCCATTGGTAGTTTATCAGTTTATCAATATTGGTATAACTGATTCCGCTTTTTATGCTCATTTAATACATCGCACAAATTTACTAAAAAAAAGTAAAGGACCTTAAATTATAAAGCAAATAAGCATTAATTCTCCTTAAGATTGCATGAATTTCATCTTCTTTTCAGGAATAAAAAAAGCCATCCTGTAAAAGAATGGCTCTCAATATTGATTTTGTTTTTGTTTATTATTTAAAACTTAGGCTGAAAAACTATGTTTACTCCAAATGGCCTTACTCCGGGGTCTCCCAACTGTGTCATTCTCCACATAAAGTCTACCCGCAGAATCTTGAAAATGTTTTCAATACCGAAGCCTATCTCTGCATAGAAATTAGGGGCAGAAATACTTTCAGGTATATCCATCAATGACCTGTTATTATTATTCATACTTCCATACAAGCCTTTGAACATAAATATGGTTCGCCATTTCAATTTGTTCAATAATGGGATCGTATTGAATATCAATCCGTCAAAATGGTAATCTACCCATAAAGCACCATAGGTATCGCTGACAAACTCAAAATCATTCATCATGGCATAGGCACCGGCATTTCTCAGAATAGATTGGTTGCCGAGGTGTACATTAAGCAATGGATAAGGTGCATCTCCGAATATTTTACCTCCTTTTACTTTGTATATCATGTAGCCAAAAGGGGTGCTGAATCTCTGCGAAATTGTAAGGTTGAGCTTGTGATAATTATAATCACCACCAAAAAGGTCTTTGACACCTGCCGTATATTCAAAATCGACTATCGGAAGGCGGCTTCCCTTGAAAAATCGGTTGAAACCTGAAAAGTTGGTCCAGTATTCCTGTTTGTGACCCCAATGCACCTTAAAATTAAATTCAGACGTTGTAAAGGAAGGAATAGCCGTTTGCCCGTCGCCGGTAGTAAACTGAAAACCGTTATCCACTGAATAAAACCTTCTCCATTTAAAACCCACACGGGTATGAAAGCCCTGAAACCAGTCTTTTTCGTAGGATAACATTCCCTGACGGATAAACATAAGCTTATCTATTGCGGTGGCCCGGGTGATTGATGCAATAATATTATCATTGGTTAAAATCTGATGTGTGTTGTTGCCCAGCATCTGAAAGTCTGCAGCATATTGTGCCGTCAGCATATGCCATCTTCTGTTTTTTCGGGGTAAATGAAACTGCCCCTTGATTCCGTATTTCCATTTTTGGTCTTTGAAGCCATAGGCTGCATAGCCGCCAACCTGTACTTTATCGCTTAGCTTTTTGGATGTACGCACCCCCAGTTTAAGTCTTGGTCCTTCAATGCCGTTCCAGCTGACAAACTCTGCAAATTTACCGAACTCTATGGGCCCGGCCCTCAGGTGTGAGGTAGCAGAGGCATAAGTAAAATAATCCATCAATTTGTACAAGGGCGTATTCTGTATTGAATCCATCATCAGATGTACTCCTGCCGAAATAGTATCTAGTGGTTCGGGACGGGACTCTTCCCAAAATTGTTCTGTTCTTTTTTGGTAAGCATCAGCATACTGAACATAATCGCCTTTCATTCTTTTTTCGTCAATCCCCTTGTTTATCTTCAGGTCATATCGCTTCATCACCCTGCGGATACGTATCTGATTTTTCTTGTTTCTGTTTTTACGGGTACCGATATCAATGAAATCTATCTTGGCAATTGTTGTAATATTCTCCTGCATTACCAGCCAATAGCCTTCCGGAGTGTGTTCGTATTGTTGATTTACATTAATTGTGTGGATGTGATTCAGGGCAATGTGCGGGGAGATTTCCATTTCTATAGATGATACACCATAGGTTTTTTTGTGTACCCAGGCATTACCCAAAAAGGTATAGTCCTGCTTGCGTTTGCCCACAAAGGTAAGCAAGTAGTATTTGTCACCATCCTGTTCCATCGAGTCGGTCAGAAAGTAGTTGTAATGAATATCGGAAGTGGCAGATAAGGGACCTATAAAGGACTTACCGACTATTACAGTAAGGTTTTTAAAGGGGTCGACCTTGTTGACCTTTGAGCCAAGGAAATTGGCCGTTGCTTCATTTTTTATTCCCGAGAAACGATCGGAAATAATATATTCCACTGTCTTTTTGGGGTTTTTTCTGTAAGTATATTCCTTGATTGTTTCCTTATTGAGAACGGGCAGGTAGGTATCGCCGTTTTCTTCGGTCTGTACATGATTGCGCATGATACTCATAGGTTTGCCAAAGAGTTTGGAACCCAATAGTTTTTCTCCGGGTTTGAGCCAGTCAAAATTGGTGTTACTATAATCTTTGAAGGAGGCATTATCTGCAGCTTTCATGCTGTTTTCGGGCCAGTGTTTAACTACATTTCGCCACAGGGCTATTGCTGCAGTATCTTTCACACGCTTTTTTCTGCGTTTTTCTGTAACAGTAGCTGTATTCAGTTCCAAGCCACTTTCCGACAAGCTGATATTCAGTTCCTGTTCTTTCCATTTTTTAATTTTAAACTGTTTGTCATTATATCCAAGAAAGGAAAAACCGATGCTGTCAATATTTTCAGTGGTTTCTATGCTGTATTTGCCATCAATTGTTGACGTAACTCCTTCACTTGTACCAACGAAAAAAATATTGACAAAAGGAAGTGCCTCGTTTGTATTTGCATCGCGGATGACCCCGCTGACCTTGGTTGTTTTTTGTGCAAAACTGATTCCGGATACCAATAGGAAGAGCAGTGTCACTAATGTTATTTTTTGGATGTTCATTTATTTATAGATTGTAAATGAGTGCTTTGTGGTAAAACTATCAGAAAAGGTTAACTGTTTTTTTTCTTACTTAAAACCGAATCTGATATTTTTTACTGTTTTTACAGAGTTATTTTACTCCTACCTATGCATATTCCATTCCAATTTTTTATTTGTCCCTTTTTTAATTTATTTTTATTGACTGGAATTCTTATATTTCTTTGATTTGATGATTAAATAATTATATGATTAATATAAAAGAGATAATTGATGCTGTTGAGCATATGCACAAAAAAAGTATCCTTGCTTTAAAAAGTAAGAACCTTGCTGAGTACTTATCCCTATTTGACGATAGTCTGTCCTACAGACAGTTTAATAATAAAATTATAGATAAAAACACATTAAAAAAAGATCAGAAAAGTTATTTTCCAAGAATATCATCCGTAGAGAACAGTTATGAACGGCTGAATTATAAATATGAAAATGATATTTTTTCAGAAACGCTGATACAATCCTCTACTGTCAGCATCAGGGTATTTCTCTTTTTTAAAAAGAATTGGACTGTGAACCGTAAAGGAATCTACAGGTGGAAGTTGATAAATAGTGAATGGAAAATTGTGGAGGTTCATATATTGTATGAGAACATTACATAAGATCAATAATAAAAAATTATGGGCAAGGATCAACTCTTGACACTTTCGGAACAAAACATCGGCACGGAACATATCTGCTGTGCCTTCAGCAATAAAAATTGTGCAGAAGGATATCAGGCCAAGAAAGAGTGGCTCAACAATCAGTTCAAAGAGGGCTATACCTTCA
>CAJQOX010000006.1 GCA_905480075.1 uncultured Aureispira sp.
GATTCAAAGGATTCGAGGGATGAACAGATGAAACGGATATACGGATAGTCTTCCTTATTAAAATGAGGCAATTTTTCTTCATAGGAGTTCAGAAGCGGGTCAACAGCAGAGACCTGCTGTTCATTCAATACCATAAAAATACCTGCAGGTCCGCAACCCGCATCGAGACAGGAGGCATCCTGAGGAATAATCAGTTCGCATTCCTTCAGAAAATCGGACCAATATTCCTTTTTCCAGTTCAGGTACGCTCCTTTTTCTCTTTTATTCAGATAGCCCTGCCACCATCTTATCTCTGCTGCCTGTGCTATTTTCCAACGGATTTTCATAAACTCATATCAGCTTTCCTGAATTGATTCTGCAAATTAGTTCTGCAGCATTTTCGAGCACCTCCTCTGTCTTGGCAAAACAGAAACGAACCACTTTATTGTCCAGGTTATTATGATAAAAAACGGAGATAGGAATCACGGCAACACCATGTTCTATTGTCATCCTTTTAGCAAATTCCGTATCGGGTTCATCACTGATAGCGGAATAATCAGCCACCTGAAAATAAGTACCCGAACAGGGAGTGAATACAAAGGGAGAATCCTTGATTTTATCCAGAAAAAAATCGCGTTTCTGCTGAAAGAAGGGGGCAAGACCCATATAAGTATTTTCATCCTGCAGATAATCAGCAATTGCATGCTGAAAAGGAGTATTCGAAGTAAATACATCGAACTGATGTACCTTACGGAATTCATGCATCAAAGCAGCATCGCCAACAATATAACCTAATTTCCAGCCCGTTGCGTGCAGTGTTTTACCAAAGGAAAAGGTGGCCAATGAACGTTTTCGTAAGGCAGGATATTCCATAATGGAATAGTGTTTTTTGCCATCGTAGACCATATGTTCATAGACTTCGTCCGAAAGAATAATGATGTCTGTACCTTCAACGATTTTCTGTAATTCCAGAAAATCAGCATCTTCAAGGATGCTGCCTGAAGGATTATGCGGCGTATTCAGCATGATCATCCGGGTTTTGTTGCTGATTAATTTAGCAAATTCCTTCCAATCTATTTTCCAGTCGGGAGCCTTTATCTGATAAGGAACCACTAGGCCTCCGGCCAAAAGTACAGAAGGCTGATAACAATCATAGGCCGGTTCCACTATTATTACCTCATCGCCGGGATGTACAAAGGCTTGAATCGTACTGAAAATTGCCTGTGTGGCACCTGAGGTTACATTTATCTCTGTTTTGGAATCATAATCAGAGCCATAAAGATTCTTTATCTTGGCTGCAAGCACTTCGGTAAGCCGCGGCAGACCTGTCATCGGACAGTATTGATTGTATCCACTGTTCACATAATGACTGACTAATTGTTTCAGCCTTTCATCGCAGTCGAAATTCGGAAAGCCCTGCGAGAGGTTGATAGCCTTGTGCTTGTTGGCCAATCCGGACATCACTGAAAATATAGTGGTGCCCAAGTCAGGCAATTTTGATCTTATCTTCATCTTGTAATTTATAATTCTTCATTATTAATCCATCTAAAGTATAATTTTTGTACAGATTTCACCTAAGATTATGATGAAAAATTAAAGCCATTCAGAAGATAAGTAAAAAAAGGGAGCAAGCCCGGGAGTCAGGTCAGAACGAATGATGAACACTCAATTGTAATTGCCCCTTGCCGTAACTGCTGTTGCTTTGATACATATAGCCGAGTTGAACCTTCAGATTATCGAGAATATAAAAACCAAGGGCACCGTATAAGCGATTGCGGTCAAATATAGTTACGGAATTTCCATTGCCAATTTCTGTATCCGTATTGATGAATAATTCGTTATATAAAGCCAGATAAAAGGTGTGTTTTTCCATCTTTGCCTTATTGAGAGCAATATTTACAAAAATATTATAACGAAGTCTCATTCTGAAGTTCTGATTTTGCACAAAACGCTGTTCAAATCTGAAACGGTGATTCAGGTAAACCCTTTTGCCAATATTTTGAATTAAAAGTGCTTCCTGATATATACGGTGTTCATTTGAGGTACTGTGGGCGCTCATACCATAAGCACCAGACAAAATAAAGGCATAACCTACTGTAAATTTAGCCTGAGTATTCTTTGGAGTGTAAGTAGCCCCGGCCCTTAAAAGTAATTGTTCCAGGTCGCCGGCCGGGTTCCAGTTCCTGTATTGAACATCTCCCTGAAAACCAAAACCACTTTCTTTAATTTTAGCATTCCAGAAGTACATGTACCAACCTCCGAGGGCATCAGGATTTACCTGTGCAAAAGAATTTACAGCTGAACTGATAAAAACAAGTAACAATATTGCCCTCATAATTTTGTTCCTTACCATAGTGAATCAAAAAATTAAATACCAAAAAAAACACATCGAACACAAGAGTAACACTTCACAAAAATATACATTCACTTCAAAAAATAAAACTTTTACGATAAAAATAAATAGTAAAGCTATCATTTTTTTCAATAATGATGAATCAATCTCAAGTTGAAACAGATGTAAAAGTCAATAATAAAAAGTTTGAT
The DNA here is from genome assembly GCA_905480075.1 of uncultured Aureispira sp. Classification (GTDB taxonomy): domain Bacteria; phylum Bacteroidota; class Bacteroidia; order Chitinophagales; family Saprospiraceae; genus Aureispira. The sequence continues at coordinate 2,524 of CAJQOX010000006.1, forward strand.
TATGATTTTTTCACCTGAACTGGAAATTTCTGATAGTCAGAATTGGCGTTTTTATATATAAATTCAGTAAGTTTAAGCCGAAAAAAAAAATCTGTAAAAAATGGAAGTAAAAGCAAGTCTGATTTCACAATTATTGGGTGGGGAACTCATTGGAGACCCGGATGTACTCGTCAGCAAGCCTGCAAAAATTGAAGAAGGAGCACCGGGGGCAATCAGTTTTTTAGGAAACATGAAATACGAATCCTACATATACACCTGTCAATCCTCTGTTGTGTTGGTATCGAAGGATTTTGAACCTAAGCAGGAACTTACTGCCACCCTAATAAAAGTAGAGGATGTATATTCTTCCCTGTCAGTATTGATGGAACATTTTAGTGCCGCACAAAATCAGGCCGTTCAGAAAACCGTCTCTTCACAAGCCTATATTCACGAATCTGTCATTATTGGTGAAGGAGCCAAAATTGATGCCTTCGCCTATATAGAAAAAGGAGCCGTAATAGGTGACAATGTAGTAATTTACCCACATTCCTACATTGGCGAGAATGTAAAAGTAGACAATGACAGTATAATTTATTCCGGTGTAAAAATTTACAGGGATTGTCAGATAGGAAAGCAAGTAATTATCCATGCTAATACGGTTATCGGCAGCGACGGATTTGGTTTTGCTCCACAAAAAGATGGCACTTACAAAAAAATTCCACAACTGGGCAATGTCATTCTTGAGGATAAGGTAGAAATCGGAGCAAATACCGTAATAGACCGGGCTACGATGAATGCCACGGTCATTGAAGAAGGGGTAAAGCTAGATAACCTGATTCAGATAGCACATAATGTAAAAGTGGGCAAAAATACCGTTTTGGCCTCTCAGGTAGGTGTGGCGGGTTCTACTCAGATAGGCGAAAATTGTATGGTGGGTGGTCAGGCAGGCTTTGCCGGACACCTCAAAATTGCTAACGGCACCAAGATACAGGCACAAAGTGGCCTTGCCCAATCTGTTAAAGAGGAGAACACTGCTATTTGGGGTTCGCCGGCTATTGACTACAAAAGATACTACCGTTGTGCTATAGTATTTAAAAATTTACCGGATCTTCAAAAACAGGTAGACCGGATTCAGAAGCAACTAGATAAGCAAAAGTAATTATTTTACTATTTTTTGTATTAAATATTGATGCTGATTATAATCACATTGAAAATAGGTTATCTTTGTGCAGCAAACAGAAAAAAGATTTTTATTTAATTTTTTAATGAAATTCTGAATTTCTATTTACATACCAATTTTTAAGATTCAAATTTTATGAAACAATCTACTATCAAACAGTCTGTGGAACTGCAGGGTATAGGATTGCATACTGGTAAACACAGCACACTTTCTTTGCATCCTGCCAATGAAAATCACGGCATTGTTTTTCGCAGAACAGATTTGGAAGACCAACCTCTTATTAAAGCCGAAGCCACGAATGTAGTTAATACTCAGCGTTGTACAGTGCTCGGAAAGAAAGAGGTAACCCTCTCTACAGTAGAACATTTACTCGCTGCTCTCAAGGGGACGGGCGTAACAAATGTCCTTGTTGATATTGACGGTGAGGAGCTCCCTATTCTGGATGGTTCTTCTCTTCCTTTTGTAGAAAAAATCCTGGAAGCAGGAATACTCGAGCAGGAAAAAGAGCAGAATTTCCTTGAAATTGATGCCCCTTATTACTGGAAAGACGAAGAATCCGGAGCAGAATTTACAATTTTACCCTCAGAAAAATTTGAGATTACAACCTTAATAGATTTTGAATCGTCAGTAATAGGAAAGCAATACGCAAGTCTTGATAATTTAAGTGATTTTGCTGCAGAAATTGCTCCAAACCGAACATTTGCTTTTTTACACGAACTGGAGGCTTTAGCAGACGCAGGTTTAATTAAAGGCGGCGAATTGACAAATGCACTCGTTTATGTTGATAGTATCCCTGAAAACGGGAAACTGGCAATTCTGGCAGAAAAACTGAATATTTCTGCTGATGTTAAAGTTCAGAAAGAAGGTATTCTGAACACAACAGAATTGCGTTTTCAGAATGAGGCTGCAAGACATAAATTACTGGATGTGGTTGGCGATCTTGCTTTGACAGGACTTGACCTTAGGGTTAAAATAATTGCTAGCAAACCAGGACATACTGCCAATACAAGATTGGCAAAAGAACTATTAAGTAAATACAAAAAAGAACGCAAATTAAGGGGTATACCCAAGTACGATCCGAATAAGACACCGATTAATGATATTCATGAAATCAGTAAAAAATTGCAGCATCGTTATCCCTTTTTGTTGATAGACAAAATTATTGAGCTATCTGAAAAACATGTTGTCGGCGTCAAAAATGTGACGATGAACGAGCCTTATTTTACGGGGCACTTCCCTGGCAATCCGGTTATGCCGGGCGTTTTACAGATAGAAGCAATGGCACAGACAGGAGGCATTTTAGTCATGGAAAATGTGGATAACCCTCATGAGTATGATACATTTTTCCTAAGAATTAAAAATGCATTATTCAGACATCCTGTTCTTCCCGGAGATACAATTCTCTTCAAAATGGAACTTATCAGTCCTATCCGAAGAGGTCTTTGTGAAATGACAGGGAAAGCGTACGTCGGCAACAAATTGGTATGCGAAGCGGAATTATTAGCACAAATTATTAGAAGATAAAAAGAATGGAAGAAAATGTCACGAATATCTATCAACATGCCGCAGTTCACCCTGACGCCCGTATTGGTAAAAATGTAAAAATTGGTCCTTGGGCCTCTATCGAAGCAGATGTTGTTATTGGTGACAATACTACAATCGCCGCAAATGTATGTATCATGTCTGGAACTAGAATCGGCAAGAATTGTCAGATATTTCCAGGCGCTATTGTCGGGGCTATTCCTCAGGACCTTAAATACAGTGGGGAAGATACTACCCTCGAGATTGGTGATAATGTAATCATTCGTGAATATTGTACTCTTAACAGAGGTACTCGGGCTAATTACAAAACCGTAGTTGGAAATAATTGCCTGCTCATGGCTTATGTACACGTTGCGCATGATTGCGTTATTGGTGAGAATTGTATCCTTGCCAATAATGCTACGCTTGCCGGACATGTTGAAATTGAGGAACATGTCATTGTAGGCGGAATGACTGCTGTTCATCAGTTTGTACAGATTGGGGCACACACACTTATCGGAGGTGGTACTCTGCTTAACAAAGATGTTCCTCCCTATGTAAGGATATCTAGATACCCCGCATCTTATATTGGCGTGAATACTGTGGGTCTTCGCCGTAAAGGCTTTACTTCTGATTCTATTCGTAAAATTCAGGATATTTATCATCAGCTTTTTGTAGAACACCGGAACATTTCCAAAGGCCTGAAATACATCAAGAGCAATATGGAAGATTCTGTGGAATGTCAAAGGATTATTGACTTTACCCGTGCTTCCAAAAATGGCATCATCAAAGGACTTAACAGACGCAAACAATAAAATATATAGTTTTATTTGCATCTTAAATTATACAGCCACTCAGAATTCTTATTCTGAGTGGCTTTTTCTTATCTTTGACATATGGATATCACGCTCAACAACATAGGCAAACGCTATCGCTACGAATGGATCTTTAAGGAATTGAATTATGCCTTCGAATGTGGAAAAGGCTACGCAGTTCTCGGAAATAACGGTTCAGGAAAATCGACACTCATGCAAATCCTCTCAGGACATCTTTCTCCCTCTAAGGGAAAGGTATCCTTTAATCTATCAAAAAATAAAATCGACCCGAATGAGGCCTATAAAAACCTGTCATTTACTGCCCCTTACATCGAACTGATTGAGGAATTCACCCTGCAAGAGTCAATTGACTTCCACTGGAACTTTAAGAAAATGTCCTGTACAAAAAAAGAAATTGCTGAGCGGCTTGAGTACCCCAAAAGTGCCCAAAAAAAACCCATTAAATTTTTCTCTTCAGGAATGCAACAACGACTTAAACTCGCTTTAACTATCTGTTCAGATACTTCCTTATTATTACTAGACGAGCCCACTATTACACTCGACAACAAGGCCGTGGATTGGTATACCGAGCTGCTAAAGGAATATGCCTATCATTCGGGCAGACTAACCATAATAGCTTCTAATGTTGAAGAGGATTTTCAGGGCTGTACGGAAAGACTGAACATCAGTGATTACAAATCTGTCAAGGCTAACAATTGATCTTCAAGACTTTCTGATCTTTTTATAATATTTGATGCCCACTCCCAAAAAGACCGCAAAAACAATCAGCCCTCCGAAAGTATAGGCAAACATCAACCGGCTTTTGAATACGGCAAGCAGAATTATTGCTGCCAGAAATAAGGTCGGCACCTCATTATATACCCGGAGTTTTGTGGAACTCATCACTTTTTCTCCGGCGGCAAGTCTTTTCATTATCTTTTTATTGTAATGATGATAGCCAACAAGTAAAAGGACCAATCCGAATTTCCAATGCAGCCACATATTTCCAATCCAGTAATCCCAGCCATAGAGGTACAGCATCGAAAATCCTCCTACAAAAGTGATAATCATAGCAGGGGTCATAATAACATGATATAATCGCGACTCCATCAATGAGAACTGTTCCATCAGGATACTGCGTTTAGGTTCTTGATTGTCCATTGCCTCGCGGTGGTAAATAAACAGGCGGGGCAGATAGAATAAGGCGGCAAACCAGCTTACGAATCCTATCATATGCAAGGCCTTGAATAAATATATGAGGTCGTATGTTGACATATTTTATTAATTATATAATTATTCTGATCAATAAATTATTCATGATGATAAGGCTGATTGCGCAATATCGTCATCGCCCTGTACAATTGTTCCAAAACAAAAAGACGGACCATCTGATGTGAAAAAGTCATCCTGGATAAGGATATTTTTCCGTTCGCCCTGTCATAAACTTCCTGAGAAAAGCCATAGGCCCCTCCGATAACAAAAATAAGTCTTTTACTGCTTTGCTGAAGTAAATTGTCGATATATGATGCAAATTTTACAGAAGTATACTCCTTCCCTCTTTCATCCAATAGTACCAGGAAATCTCCCTTTTCCAGTTTTTTAATTATCTGTGCCCCTTCCTTGTTTTTCAACTGTTCCTTCGACAGGTTTTTGGCATTCTTAATGTCAGCAATGATGTGGTATTTAAAGGGAAGATAATGCTTCAGCCGCTTTTCGTAAATGCCTGTGCCTTCCCTGAGATAAGGAAAGGAAGTATTGCCGATGACCCAAAGTTCCGCTTTCATTTTGCAGTGTTTAAATTTTTATCCAGAAACATATAAAGGTATTCTATCCAAAAGGAAAAGAACATCCACGAAGGTATATAATCCAGCCGTATATAGCCCATGATATGCCAGCCTGTTGTGTACTCCCAGGGACATTTTCCAGTTATTTGTTGCAGTAAAAAGCCTGAAATAAATTCAACAACCAGAATGATAAAGGTGTAAATCAACAACCGGACAAAAAGGTTCATATCAGCAATCTTCTTCATCAGCGGTCCTGCCATCAGTGGTATCAATACATAAATCGGCAACATCCATACGTAGGTCTTTCCGGTAAGAGACCAAAGGGGTTCGTTACAAAAAGGGGTCCCCCTCACAAAATTAGTAATAGCGACAAAACAGATTTCACAGGTCAGACCAAAACAGGCAAAAAACAAACATAAAAAAAAATTCTTAGACATATTTTTGTTTATAGATGATGCCCAAAATTACATTTTTTATGCTTTAAATGTTAAGAAAACACAAAATATCCCAACAATTTTGAAATCAGTTCATAATTGGTATAATAATTCTATATCAGTTGCATATATTGGAACCAAATTATGTTCTATAAATTTTTAAAATATTTAATCAACTAATTAACATATGAAAATTACAGCACTGATTATCATAAGCCTATTATACTCTATTAATACCTTTGCACAATCTATCAATGTCAAAGAATCCAAAGTGGAATTCAATGTAATGAACAGGGGTTCAGTAGTCACAGGAACTATGCTGAACCTCAAAGGAACAGTAAATTTCGATAAAAAAGACCTGACAGGTTCTGATTTTACAGCCTCTGTTGCCCCTGCTACTGTAGACACAAAAAGTTCAGGCAGAGACAAACATCTGCAAAAAGATGACTTCTTCGGCACTACAGAATTCCCTCTTATCTCCATGCAATCCAAAGAAATATTAAAAACTGATGTTGGGTTTCAGGCGGTGGCCGAACTGAGTATAAGAGATTTAAAAAAAGAAGTCCGCTTCCCCTTTACAGTAAAACAGGAAGGGAATAAACAAATCCTTGAAGGGACAGTTAAAATTCAGAGAAAGGATTTTAGCCTCGGTGAAAAAATTGAAGAAAAATCTATAGGCTTAGAAGTTACTGTTCAGATTTACTGTGTGGTCAATAATGAATAAATGTGCATTTAGATTAAACTGAAGTGTATTTAAAATTTGCTTGTACTGAAAAAACTATAAATATTGTCTTTTGTGACGGAGCTATTTTTGATATTTATTTTAAATTCCGCACCAAATTACCAGTGCATTTATTAGAATAATTCCATTTTTTTTGCTATCATTGGGGTAATAGAGCAAAAGATAAATTTATGAAACCCACACTTCTATTATTTTTATTCTTTTTGGTTTTTAATGTTCATGCACAGCAAACCAACAAAGATTCTCTTAGCAATAGTGCACCTAACACTAATGCTACTGAACCAACCTCTCCCCTTTCCAAAGATGAACAACGTTATCAGAGCGATGAAAAACGTTTGTTGGGATACCTTAATGAAAAAAAATACAAGTGGCTGATGCGCCTTTCCAATGAAATGGTCCACAAATACCACGACAAAGGACTTCCGAAGTATACTTATGCTATTGGGCTTTATGCCCTGATGGACAATACTCAGTTCCAAAAAACATATGATAAGTACCGTCTTCAATACTGGAGAATGATTGCCTTGATGTTGAGAAACAGCAAAAAAAATGAATACGATACCGAACTTGTCAAGTCTTCATGGAATATGCTCGATGAAATTCAAAGTGGCATCTTTGAAGTGGCTCAGATACACATGAAAATCGGCAATGACAAAAACTCCCTCAATTATCTGACACTGATAATGCAGGTTTTTGACGAACGCAGAGGCATTTACAAAAACAAATTTCAGAACCTGATTCAGGATAAGATATTTGCCCGAGCAAAAGGGCATTATGAAGACGGAAAAATGCAGGATGCCGATTTTGTATTCAACTGGCTTGATAAATTTTTCTACAAAAGCAAATTTCCCTACAAATATGCCGGATTGGCTTCCTTTACCGATAAGGATTATCAGTTCGATGAATGGGGACATTCCAAATATCATTTAGCAAATACGGCAGCAAGTATCAAGGGGATGTCTAAAGAAGAAAAGCAAATTATCTTTTTGCAGAATCTCGTCAGAATGAATCCTACCCTTTTCAAAAACACCTTTATAAAAAAATACCTTGAAAAAAATCCCCGGCTGACAGGAAACACCTTTGTGTCTTCTCTCAGAACTCAGTTGGATGGCAAGACAGCACTGCCTCTTTTGTATGTCGACAGCAAACTAAACGAATCAGCCCTAGCCTTTCAGACTTCCACTTTGGACAATGACAGCGATTGGAGCCTCACAGATACCTCTGATGCTAACTATCTGCAAAAAGTCACAGGAGAAGGGAGTCCTGAAATAATCAGCAATAACTCTTACCTCGGAAAAACCGACAAGCCTGAGTCTGTTGTTATAGAATTATTGATCAATAATGGTGTGACAGACCTTCTTCAGCGTAACACAATTCTGAACCCTACCTTTATTCAGGTGGGAATGTCTAAGGGAGAACATACAATTTATCCTGCAAATGTTACCCTCAGCTATTCATCAGGAGACGAAGAAACAAGAAAAAAAGTAGCCAAGGAAAAAGCTGCAAGAGACCGCGAAGCCTCCGATAAAATTGCTGTTGACAAGGCGGCAGTAGCAAAAGCTGCAAGAGACAAAAAGTCTAAGGAAAATTACGCCAAAGACAGGGCGGAACAGGAAAAAAGGTTCAAAAAAAACAAACACAGGGATGTTCATATGGGTTATAGCCGACGAAGATAAATCCTGCTATACCTTTAGCGTTTTATTTTGCAGTAAGGCCTCTCCGTTCATTTCCTCTGAAGGTTGTATCTGCATCAGCTGCAAAATCGTGGGTGCTATATCTGCGAGTTTACCATCTTTTATTTTTATATCCTTTACATCATTTGCCACAAAAAAGCAGGGTACCGGATTCGTGGTATGTGCTGTATGTGGGGAACCGTCCCCGTTGATCATAAAATCTGAATTGCCATGATCGGCAATGATGATGATGCCGTAATCATGTTTCAATAATACCTTGCAGAGTCTTTCCACACATTTATCTACAGTTTCGGCTGCTTTTATAGCCGCTTCAAAGATTCCTGTATGTCCCACCATATCGGTATTGGCATAATTGAGGCAGATAAAATTCGGAAAATGGCTTTCAACCTCCTCAACAATTGCATCCGTAATCCCCGGAGCGCTCATTTCGGGCTGTAAATCATAGGTTGCCACCTTGGGTGAAGGAACGATCAGGCGTTTTTCACCCTTGAACGCTTCTTCCTGACCTCCCGAGAAAAAGAAGGTAACATGCGGATACTTTTCAGTCTCTGCAATGCGTACCTGAGTTCTTCCGGCCTGAGACAAAACTTCCCCGAGTGTATTCTTCAGGTTGTCTTTTTCGAAAATGACATGGACATTTTCAAAATCCTCGTCATATTTTGTCATCGTAGTATAATGAAGATGCATCTTCTTCATTCCATATTCCTGAAAATCTTCCTGAGTAAGTACAGAACTTATCTGCCGGCAGCGGTCGGTTCTGAAATTAAAACAAAGAACCGCATCTCCTTCTTCAATTTTTGCATCAGTGCAGGAAATCGGCAGAATAAACTCATCGGTAATTTCCTTGTCATAAGAAGCCTTCAGTCCTTCGAGCGGATCTTCATATTTCCCCCCCTTTCCTTTGGTCAGAAGGTCATAAGCCAATTTGATCCTTTCCCAGCGTTTGTCCCGGTCCATAGCATAATAACGACCGATAACAGAGGCTACTTCAACGGTAGTTCCTTCAATATGCCTGAGTAAATCCTGCATATACTTCAGACCGCCCTGCGGGTCGGTATCCCTGCCATCCATAAAGGCATGAATACAGACTTTCTGAAGACCTGCCTCCTGTGTGGCATCACATAATGCCTTGAGATGACGGATATGCGAATGTACCCCCCCATCCGACAGCAAGCCCATCAGGTGTAGGGTTTTATTGTTCTTTTTTGCATGATCAAAGGCCCCCTTCAAAACAGGATTTTCGTGGAGAGAATGATCCTTTGCAGCATTGTTGATGCGTACGAGTTCCTGATATACTATCCTGCCGGCGCCAATGTTGAGGTGTCCGACTTCAGAGTTGCCCATCTGCCCCTGCGGCAGGCCGACCTCTTCTCCGTAGGTGATCAATTCAGAATTCGGGTATTGCTTGTACAGGCTGCTGATAAAGGGCGTCTTTGCCTGTGCAATTGCACTTACCTTCGGATCTTTACCATGTCCCCATCCATCGAGGATAAGAAGGGCTGTTTTTTCGAATTTTTGAAACATATTATATTGGATGAAGTTTAATTTCAGACAAAGCTAAAAATTATTTTTCAGATAAGATGATGCAGAGATAAATATGTTGGTTTTTTGTACTATTTACTAACTTTCATACAATAATAATAAATATATTTCCTAGATACTAAACTGAAATGAACTATCGCTGCAGGGTAGATATCTTTATTATTATTATGAAAACAACATTCAGAATGGTTAAAAGATGAGCCCATAACATCTTTTATTTATCTGACAATTAATTAATTATAAAATTATCAGATAAAAATAAGATAGTCAGGGGATGAAAGAAATGGTTAAAGAACGTTTTATAAAAAAATATTCATTTCTAAAAACAGACAGGCATTAACTACCAACTACTTCCTCCACCTCCTCCAGAAGAGGAACCGCCACCAAAGCTGGAAGAACTGCTGGAATAGGAACTACTGGAATAGGAACTACTACTTGAGGAACCGCTGGAATAGGAACTTGAGGACTCTACCAATCTGGAGATGGTATAGGTAATCCTTCTTGTTTTGCTACAATTTTTGCAGGACCACACCTTTTCGCCTCTGCCACTGTTAGTATAAGTAGGCGAACTGATTACTCTTTTTTTATCAAAAGAAAAAGATTTGGCTTTACATGAAGAACATTTTTTATATTCTGAAAATTGTGGATAATCAAGAATCAGGACTTCATCCCCTTCAACAGAAACCCAAACATCATATTGAATTGAGCTAAGAGACTCTTCTTTTATCTGAATTTTACTCAAATATTCATCCTCTTCCTCTTCAGATAATTTACGCATTTTTTTTCCACTTACGGGACCATTTCTGGGAATCTTTCGGTAATAATTTTTCAAAAAATAAATTATGCAAAGAGGCAATATAAAATGAATAGGAAAAAGGACAACAAAAGCAATATGCGTCAAAGGGTGTAAAATTTTGTGTGCAACAAAAGGATCTTTTTTGCTTAAAGCAATAAAAAGAGAAAAAATAATGAAGAGTAGAAAGACAAGAATACCAACTGTTCCTATTATTAAGTAAATTTTTAAAGCAGGGTGTAAACCCGAAAAAAATAAACCTGCGGCCCCCATAGAATGATAGTAACCCAGGAAAGAAATTACTTCATCAAGGCCTGCATTAATACCACCGCCATAATCATCTGCTCTGAAATAGGAAAGCATATACATCTGCTGGATTTCTATAGATTTTGCCTGAGTAATGGCCTTTTTCAATCCTGTTCCGGGAATAAACTCAATTCTTCTCTGATCCTTGACCAAGAGAATCATCAATCCATTATTTTTTTCTTTTTTCCCTATTCCCCATTCATTGAATAATTTCAGTCCGAATTCTTTGGGCATTTGATTTCCTACTGTAGCGAGGGCTACTACCACAATTTCCATTGAAGTTTTCTTTTCAAAAGCCAGTAATTTTCTACTTATTTCAGAAACTTTGTTATCAGATATAATATGATCAGGATTGGAGACATAAGTTTGTACAGGCGGTCTTAAAGCACCTACTTCATACTGTGCAAAGACATAAGAAGGAAGAACCTGAAAAATCGCGATAAAAAAAAATACAATAATTTTCATAATATACCAATTTAATTTTTCATAATCAATTTCAAAACAGGCAGGATCATTTCAGTCCTTCGGGGGTCTGTCTGAGCAAAGAATACCGCTTCGGTTTTCATATGTCCATCTTTCACGATCTGCAACATTTTTTTTCGTTCTGCTTCAGCAAAAGAAGAAAAGGTTTTCCTGAGTATAGGCAACAATTCCTGAAAGTCTTCATTTTTGAGTTCAGAAACCCAATCATCCACAATTTTCCAAAGGACAGGATTATGGATAAGCAGTAGACCACTTCCATGCAGAAAACCCTCTATCCATTCACTTGCGACCCTTGTTTTTACAGCTGAAGAGAGAGCAAACTGCATCATTATTGCAACATCATCGACATTAAGCGATTCATTATCAAGAGAAATTCTTGTACAAGTCCCTCTGATTAATCCACCGGTTTTTTCATTACCGGCAATAAGCAATAAAGTTTGGGTCCAGAAATCAAGGTAATTCAGATCATTTAGTAAAGATAAAGCCCTGTTAGAAGTCAGAATATTATTGTACATTATTCTTTCTGCCGGTTCATCGAGTGCAGTACAGGCAGTAGATAGTGAGATACAAATTCTAGGGATCATTTCATGCATCAGTTCATTCACCATATTGATTTCAGTATTTCTTACATCTCCGTAGCGATTAATATGAACCAAAGCGGGAAGTGCGTTCATGAGGTGATTGATATCCTGAGTGAGTGCAGCCAGGCTGCGGAGTTTTATAACGAGTTTACTGAGTGCAGCGGGCAAATCAGCATGAATTAGTTTTTGAAGCAGATTGGTGAGATCAGTCAATTCTTCAGCCTTAGAAGCTTTATCGACCACCCAATTAACGGCAGCCTGTTCTGTGGTATTGCCCCACATACCCGCTTCAATAATCTGAATCGAAAAATCAGGTTTCCACTGCATTTTCCAATATTCATTCTTAGTACTCAGTTCCCTTCCTGAGGCTTTATCTTCTGTACCGAAATCTATATCAAGGAGAGAAAGTCGGTGGAGAAACTGAGATTGTTTCAGATCGTGTTCCTTTCTGAGATCGAGTCCACCGCGGGGTCTGTTAGCAGAAGCTTTGAGCCATTTTGCATCGGGAGATTTATATTTTGAAAATTTGAGTTTTTTAATATTGACATCAATATCTTCCTGCAGCGGAATGACAGGAATACTAGCCGGCACCTCCCCCATTTTATCGCCGACAATCAGTTTTTTACTTATAAGTTCCAGTTGCGCCTCATAGCCACCAGAAAAAATAGTGACGACAGCTTCTGAAAGTTCCCCGATTCCGGGTAATTGAAGTCCCCTGAGAGTTGCGAGAGTTTCTGCCAGGCGCACGGCTTCAATAGCATGAGCTGAACTAGTATCGATTTCTTCATTTTTAAAAAGCTGCGAGACCCTTGCCATCCAATTAATAGTGGCCTCTTCTTTATTTTCAAATAGTAATTCGTACCATGCCGGGGATACTACTCCTGCACCATAGCCTGAGGAGGTAGCAATTCTTTCATAGGTCCATGCTATCCAAGTCGACTTAGTTCTTATTCGGGGAATACCTTTTACCAGTTCGTTATCCACTTTAACGCTATATTTTTTGAGGTTCGATAACGCCGGGCAATGCCATGCACCACAGACTACGGCAATCCGTTTATAGCCATTTTTCACTGCTTTTCGGAGCATTTTACGCATATAGGCTTCCCTCAGCAGATTCATTGCCTGCCCCTGTGCCCCCACCTCCTCTCTAAGGGCCGACATCATATCGGTAATTACGTCAAAAATATCGACATTTGCTGTTCCCTGCTCAAACATTACCTCCCACCACCGTTCGCTATCCTCATAACCTGCAAGTCGGGCAATAAATCCAAGAGGGTCCTTCGCCATCTCCTGACTTTTAATGCTACCTTTCTCATTATTTCCCTCCAATAATCTTAGTTTTTCAGGAACCCTGTGAAGACCAAAACAAAGCGCCTGAGGTAAATCCATATTGACAACCGGTATATTGTTTTTATGAGCGAAGAGAAAGGATTGCCATTCAGGAGAAAAAGCGGTAAAGGGGTAATATACAGCTTGTTTCAGATCTTTGGGATTATAGATCAGTGCGGCGACCGGAGGAATCAGGTCCTTATCGGCAACATAGGACATCAGGTCATCGAGTTCAGGCGCACCTTCCACGAGAATCACATCAGGCAAAAAAGCATTAAGCCCCTTAATAAGGGAGCGGGAAGAACCGGGACCGTGATGTCTGATACCGAAGAGTTTAATATCCATTTATACTATTCTTATTTTAACATCCCCATCCATTAAATGGAGTTTATATTCTTGTCCTTTTTTTAAATCATTGACTGAGTGCAGCATTTGTCCATCATCATTTGTCACTGCAGTAAAACCGCGGGAAAGAATATTGACCGGATCAAGGAGTCTGAGTTTTTCCTTCAGGTTATCGAGCAGTTGCCCTTCTGATCTGAAACGATTGCTGACTGCGTTATTAATTTTGAGTTTGAGGAGTTCGAGTTGAGCATTTTCATGACCGAGGCGCTGCGTCATCAGTTGCCTGATATCGAGTGCCTGTTGCAAAACCTCGGATTCAAACAGCGTCATGCGGTTGATCAGGAATTCGGAAACAGCGGTGGGTGTTTTTATTTTTCTGTAGGCGACATGGTCTGCGAGGGTTTCGTCAATATCGTGTCCTATCCCTGTAAGAACGGGCAATTCACAGGTAGCGATAGCCACACATAAATCATAATCATCGAAGCCCATGAGGTCGAGCCTTGCTCCACCGCCTCTGACAATAACCACACAATCAAATTCCTCTTTTCTTTTTTCAATTCTATCAATCTGCTGCATTACCTCTGCGGGTGTATTGACCCCCTGAACGACAGCTTCAAAGAGTTCGCAATGAAACTTGAATTGTTGCGGGTTGGAATTCAGTTGTTGCATAAAATCCTGAAGGCCTGCTGCTTTAGGAGAAGATATAACGGCAATCCGTTGCCAAACAAGGGGAACGGGAACCTTAGCATTGAGGATAGTAAACTGCTCTGCCACCAATTTTTTGAGCACCTGCATTCTTTTCAGTTCGAGTTGACCGATCGTCACACTGGGGTCAATATCCCTGATAGAAAGCTTCATACCATAGAGTTCGTGAAATTCTACCTGAACGGATATCAGTACTTGCCTGCCAACCTGTAGGATAGACCAAAGAGAGTCACCGATTTTTTTATTCAGTTGGTCCATTGTTCTTCTCCAGATAACAGCATCTGCTTTCGCCTTGATTCTTAAGTCATCCCTTTCCACCAAAGAGATATAGACATTTCCCTTGCTGTTACCCACGTCGGAAATCTCACAATTTATCCAAAGTGTATCCCTCAGGTTATAGGCAATAACCCGTTTTAGGTGTTCATTGAGTTCGAAGAGGGAAAAGCTATTTTTGGAGGGTGATTCCATATCATAAAAAGTTAAAAATCAGCAATTATAAATAATTAGTCCTCAAATTCAAGAATAAATTTAGTGTTATTATTCTGATTATCAAAAAGATGGGGATAATGTTTACGCATTTCCTCTTCAAAGCGTTTCAGAGGAACATCTGCAAAGGTACCATGGTTTTCTACATACTCCATAAAAAGATTTCCCTCCTTATCTGTTTCCTGAAAAATGGCATCATGCCGGCCATCAAACTCTAAAGTATCCACACCATATTTATGGCATAATTCGGTATTGAATACCGGGGTAGCCTTCACCCATTTGTTATTCAGAAATACCTCAGCAAAACCATGAAAGACCATCAGATCTGTTTTGAGAAACTCCTCGATTGACGCGGTACCCAAGTGATTACGGACATTGGAGTAACCGAGTCGTGCAGGAATTCCCACAGAACGCACACAGGCAGCAAAAAGGTTGGATTTTTCCACACAGTATCCATAATCCTTAGAAAGCAGAAAAGAAGCCTTCATTGCATAGGGTTTCAGAATAACATGGTATGGATTATATTTAAAACCATCTCTTACTTCATTATATAATGCAATCACTTTTTGAACATCATCTTCCATTCCATCAACAATATTCTTAGCATAAAGAATAACATCAGAGTGGTCGGAATCAGTTAAAAGCCCAGGATTCAGATAAACTTCCGGTTTATTCATAAATAAGAAAAAAGGTAAAAAAATAAGGCGTTCAATAAGAAACCTCCACACCTTCGATAGCATTCCTAAAATAGCCCCTTACTTTTTCAATAAAGGAACTATCGACGATAGAAACCTTTACAATATAAACATTGGTATCTGTTTTTTCGATATTAATTTCCTGATGAGCAGAAATATATGGACAAATCAGCACCATTTGGTACAAAAAATCAGTAGGTGGATTATCAGTAGTTGTAAGAGTAAAGCTATGCGATTTTATATTTTTCTTTTTATAAAGTTGTTTAAGAACGGCATTTCGGAGCATAAAATTAGGGATAACTACCAATTCTTTTTTATCATTCAGTAATTTGGTATGAGATAAACTGACAAACTTCAGTTCCCCTTTGGCAAAATCTGTAGAGATAATATCACCTACCCGAAACTGTCCGGAAAATTTAATTAAAATTCCGGAGAATATATTCCTCCAGAAAGACCAGCCTAACCCCAAAATAATAAGGCAAAAAATGATAGCAGTCAAAAAATTAGACTTCAGAGAAGCAAAAAAGAAAAGCAAGGCAAACATTATCCACACCACAATTTTAAATCTAACCCACCATTTAGCGGCAGATTCATATCTTTGTTTTAAAAAAGGGATAATGTGATTATTAACAACAGTCACGGTAAAATGCAGAGATAAACCTGCCAATAGAAAAACAGCTAATTGAAAATAAGGTATATTTTCTACAAAAAGATTCATTATAATAAAATTTTAAGCAATTATCAGTTCAGAATTTTAAGGTCTTTCAACCATTTTTCGATATAATGTCTTGCATTATTATTAATCACAAAAGTATTAAAAGCTTGTTTATAAATTAGTCCGGATTTTTCCATTTCGTGTAGTGTATCAAAGACCCAACCTTTTTCATCTTCTCCGAATATATTCAAAACATCATTGTTTTTCAATATATTATGAATCAAAAAATGATAGAGGACAATTTTCCATTTTGCATTTTCAATATTAGGAAAATTAATACTTTGAGGCTTTTTAATCACTAATTTATCATCAACTTTAGAAATATTATAAATCCACAGATTCAAAGCAGCGCCAATATTACCCCTACTTAATTTATGGATTTCAGAAAGTAAAACATCCGTTTTTTTAGCATCGTCAAATAGGTTATCCTGATACCATAATTCAGCCCCTGCGGTTCGGTGCCGATTGACAATTACATCCTTCATTTCCATACTATTAGCAGGAGACATAATAATAGTAGACAAGAGATTTTTTTCAATAGAAGTAGTTTTTCTGATAATATGAAAACTATGAATATTACAATTGAGTATAAAATAATGGCGATTACCGAATTTTCCGATTAAATCAGACAAATAATTAATTACGACAGCCCCACGATCAGATTTCACCCACCATTCTTCGATATCATTAAAAATAAGTACAGTAGATGCAAAGAGATTATTGAGAATTTTATCCGCAGGTCCTTTTTTCTTGAAAGCTTTTTGAAAAGCAAGGTTCAGATCACTGACTTCATACTTCTGTTTTGCAGGCGGGTTAATATAATATTTATCGGCCTTAATTAGATTTTTAGTTACCGATTCAGTAAAAAAGGATTTCCCTGAGGAGGCTTCACCAATAATAATGATAGCCCCTGACACCCCTTCATCAATTCTGTTGATAGCATTTTGAGCAAGCCCCATTTCCTTTTCTCTGAAACCATTATTAACATTTCCGAGATGAGAGCCTGTAAATAATTTTTTATAATAGAATGGCAATTCTTTTTCTACATCTTCATTAATAGTCAATGAGTGGACAAAGTCACTGGTTTTTTCAATACAATTATAGTAAAGGGCATGTTTTTCTTCAAACTTCAGTTTATCGAAATCTTGTTTTCGTTGCACGATAAAATCAACCAATTCCCTATAAACTTTTGCTGTTTTATTTTTATTTCTGAGGTACCAGTTTTGAAATTTATTTTTGATAACCGGAGATTGTGAGACAGAAGCGTAGGAATCGACATTTCCGATGATTGCTCTGATACTCAGGTCAGCGATAGTATTATTGAGATTAATATCAATATTATTTTCAAAAGTTTTAATGAAAGCATAGAGTTTTTCGAAGCAATCTGACACTCTTTTTTCAGCTTCATCAATCATTTCAGAATAAATTGCCTTATCCTCGTTGTTCAGTGACTCGTCAATTACATGTTTGGCCAGATTGGCAATATTATAAACCTCTTCAAAGTTTTTATTATAGACATCCGAAAGTTGTTCCATAGCCATTTGAAGAGGAGAAAGGTAGGATGATTGAATAATATAGTCTTCGATATTTGCAAGATTTACAGAAAGGCTTTCCACATCATCATTCTGACATTTGAAGAGGTTATTAAAAGACTCAGCGCTCATAAGGTCCGTAATTTTAGACACTGAACGTGAAACAGAAAGAATATTTTCTTCGTCATTTTCGAGAATAGCAGCAATATTTACATGGGTAACACTTTCAGCAAGAACATTAAGGTTTTCATCCAAATAATCATTAAGAAGATTCTTTTTAAATTGATCAGAGACCAGATTGACAGATTCTGACAGTAATTTTATATTATTTCTTTGAGGAATGAAGATACTATCATTAATATAATTTTTAATTTTTTGATTGATAGTCACAACAGAAAGCCCAGCAATAGAAAGATTTAAATCTGACTCAAACTGTTTGTGAGCGAGCACCTGATTTCTGTGCCAATCGGAGGCAAAGGCATCAATATTAGATTCATGAAGCAATAAAGTTTTCTTTTTAATAGATTTTGATTGTTTCAGGAAATCCGGATTAATAACATCGGCAATCAAGGCGATACAAAAATTACGTTCAAGATATCTAAGGTCATTAATAATCTGCACTTCAAATTTCAGGAAAGCTTCTTTAGCATCGTTGATAATCTGAGTAACATCTTTATAAAATATATTCAGGCATTCATAAGCTGATAATTTATTGGCAATGATATTTTGATTCAACAAATAAGCTTTTGCTGAAATATTTTCGGTGAGGTCATTAAGTATCACAAAATTCTGAATACCAAAGGCATAGAATACTTTTTGGGTATCAGGCACTATTTTATTTTGGTAAGTAATTTTTAGAATACGTTTCCAAGGAATTCTTTTTTTACCTACTGAAGAATTGTTTTTAAGGTATTTGGGTACATTATCAAAGAAGATATTTCTTTCCTGTACAAAAGTCAAAATAGCTTCCTGCAGGATTTCTTCCAGATC
Source organism: uncultured Aureispira sp. (assembly GCA_905480075.1). Lineage (GTDB taxonomy): Bacteria > Bacteroidota > Bacteroidia > Chitinophagales > Saprospiraceae > Aureispira. Next base: position 21,175 of record CAJQOX010000006.1, read on the forward strand.
AGAAAAATTATTTTCTCTGAATTGTTCAGACATACCGACAACCTCCTTCATGAACCCTTGAATATCGGCAACAATAGCTACTGTATTCTGTTTCATTTTTAATTTAGCGAAAGACTCATCGAAGGATTTTCCTATTTCGTTTACAAATTTAAAATAGAAGGAAGAAATCGTAGTGAGTGCCGGTTCAGCAAGAAAATTTGCGGAGTCAGACAAACTCAAATCCAGTTCAGAAACTGCATCGTTGACAGAAGATATCTCAGATAGAGGGATAGGATTCAGGATATTTGCTTTAGCAGCCACCACCCGTTC
>CAJQOX010000007.1 GCA_905480075.1 uncultured Aureispira sp.
ATAAAAGGAATGTTCTCTATAATTTTAATGCTTTGTCAAACCTGTACAATTTATATTCTGTAATTAGGCTTATTAGTTTTTTTGCATAGTCAGGGTCGGTGGCATAACCTGCATTTTGCAGCCCCTTTGCCCAGCTATTAAAGTCGTGAGGAGAAAACTTAAATAAATCAGAATAATTAGACCGGCCGGCTAAAAAGTCGGAATGAGACCTGAAACTCTCTCTTACATTTTTATATTTTTTGAAACAGGAAAGTAGTCGATACATTTTTTTTGCCTCATTATCCCATTCTGAAGAATATACACAATGTCTGTCACTGTTATCCCATTCCGGATTTGATTTGATGCCAAAATGGTTTTTTGCCTGAATAGCTAAAGAAGAGGTGCCATATTGAGATTCCAGAATTGCCTGCGCTAAGATAATGCTTGCAGGAATTCTTATACGTTTCATTTCTTCTGTTGCATAGAATGAATTCTTCGAAATGTAACTTTTTATTGCTCCGGGAGGCATTTGTTTTATCAGTTCAGCAACAGGAATTTCTGCCTGTTCAGATTTCTGATGAAAATAACACACATAAATGAGGTAGATGACCAGGGGGATTCCTATAAACCGCCACATTTTTATTATTTGTTGACTGACTTAAATTTACTGATCTTTGTCAAAAACGTAACTGTAGGGACCGGAATATTTTTCGTAGAAACCATCCAATACGACTTCCCCATCAGCATTTGCTATTGCATTCTTAAACTCATCAAGGCTTTTAATATTCTCTTCATTTACAGAAGTAATAATGAATTCCCGTTCCATATTCGTATTTGCAATTATGCTGTTCTTGTCAATTTTAAGGATAATAACCCCTTCGATATCTTTTAAATTATTATCGTTCAGCGTTTCTGCTTCAATTCCGAGTTCCTTCAAGATCTCATTAGCAGCTGACAACCTCTTATTTGTTCGTTTCTTATCCAGACTAGTCGTGTTAAAACTATTCTTAAGTGTAACTTCAGTAGATTTCAGTTCCCCCTCTCTAAGAAAAATAATGGAGATTTTTTCTCCGGGACGGAAAAGACCGACCTGTTCCTGAAGTTCAGGAGAACTTTTCACATTTATTCCGTTTACTTTTATTATTACATCCCCTGACTCCAATCCACCGTCATTAGCTGCACTTTCTTCCTGAATACTCTTTATGTAAACACCGTCCATCGACTTAAGGCCGTTTTCATCTGCAATTTCATCATTTATATCTGAAATCGTAACTCCAAGCAGACCCCGTTGTACTTCACCAAATTCTATAAGGTCTTTCATGACTTTATGGACAAGGTTTGAAGGTACTGCAAAGGAATATCCCTCATATTGTCCGGAACGAGTTATGATTGCTGTGTTAATTCCAACAAGTCTGCCCTCCGTATCCACAAGGGCACCCCCACTGTTTCCAGGATTTACCACTGCATCTGTTTGAATAAATGATTCAATATCATACTGCCCTTCTAAAATATCAATGTTCCTGCCTTTCGCACTAACAATACCCGCCGTTACGGTAGATGTAAGATTGAAAGGATTCCCTACCGCAAGGACCCACTCACCCACATGAACATCATCCGAATTGCCGAATTCCAGCATAGGCAAATCCACATCCTTAAGATCCCGTTTTTTTATTTTTATTACGGCAAGGTCTGTCGTTTTATCTGTCCCGATTATTTTGGCTTCATAGGTTCTTTTGTTGTTTAGGGTAACTGTTACTTTTTTGGAATCACTGATCACATGATTGTTAGTCACTATATATCCGTCTTTTGATACAATTACACCGGACCCTGAAGATTCTCCTCCAAAAAAACGTTCATAACGATCTCCGCTGCTGCTGTGTATGTGAACAACAGCAGGACGTACTAGCTTTGCTGCAGTCTCAAAGGAGGTAACATTCATGATGTCAGGATGTATATAGGCAGCACCATTGACTTGCCTGGCATAGGAGGGTTCTTTAATTATTACATCCCTTACAGGTGACAGGGGTTCCTCTATGAAATTTTTGTATATACTTATTGTCAAAACAGAACTGAGAACAGAAAGCAGGATAAGCGAAAATATATTTTTCATATATATTGAGTTTTTATTAGGGGTATTTAATCTGTACCTTTTCTATTCAATAGAAAAAAAATATTCAAAATGATGAAAACCTTGGTACTATTATATACTTTTATGCCGCAATTATTATACTAAATTTTATTTCTGTCTGAACCCGTAGGAGAAAAAAAATAATTTCATAAAGGTTTTCTAAAGAAATAGAATGTTGTTTTTGTTTTTGCTTACATTAATAATACGTATTTTTTTGTAAAAAAGTTGAATTATGAAAGAAGAAGATGACAACAAAAAATTTATAGACCTCTCCCGTAAAGAACGCCGGGATAAAGCCAGGAAATTGATTTTTGGTGATTTTAAAGATGAATATTTGGGTAATATCTGGGGTTGGAAGTTCTCGCTATTTTCTTTTATTGGCTTGTTATTGGTTGGATTTCTGGCTTTTTATGGTGTGTACACTGGAAAAATTGATTTGCAGAAAATGGAAGATGATAGCCCTTCCTCTGTACTGCAGAATTCTAATCCACACCTTATAAAAGACGTTGTTAAAGATTCGTTAAAAAAATAATATTCACTTATAAAAGAAATTTTTATCTGTTTTCTATTCAATTTCATTCAGTTTATTGTTTACCCATTCCTTCATATCAAACTCTTCTTTTTTATAGGTAATTCCCTGCACTTCCAGACAGTCTCCAATATCAATAACCAATTCTAAATACGTATTGTTTTTGCGATTCTCTTCATAATCTATCCTCAATATATTCTCTCTTGGAATTATGTGATAAATCCCGATATTAGACTCAAAATAATACTCATCGGTTATCAAAACTCCATAGGGGGTTTCATCAGGATTATCTGATATTCTTTTAGTAACTTATTATTTAACCAAAATTTGTATACAAAAATAAATAATATAATAAAATAAAAACTGATCCATAAAAGCCCTATAATAACAGGAAGGTCAATGTGCCAGTAATAAACGGCATCTATAACGATTGCATTGTATAACATGTATACAGATAAAAAACTAAAAATGGCAATTCCTGCCATTAACCAATTTTTCTTCTTGTACAATTCTGAAGTGGAAAAAGGGATGAAAACACCTTTCAGGTCTTCTGTATTATTATCTTTTAATAGCCTCAAAAATGTTATTGCTGCTAATTGTACTTCCTTTCTGCTTTTCATATTTGACTTCTCTGTCATTTCAGGATTCGACTCAATATTGCAATTTACAAAAAGTCAGATTATTTACTATCATATTTATTTTTTTATTTCATTGTCTGAAAATTGAAATGTTTTTCTTTTCAGGTATATCTGCTTTTTTACTCAAATAAATGTTTTTCTTTTTCCGGAAAGTCTCCTTTACCTTCTCTTATCGTTCCCTCGATCGATAAAATCGTTGTCTTGTTTTTTATATCATTCGTCGTCAATTTGATCTTCTTGCTAAAAGAACCCACTCTGTTTGTGTCATACCGCACTTCTATTTCTGAACTTTCCCCGGGCATTATGGGTTCGGCAGGCCATTTAGGTATCGTACAACCACAACTGCCTTTTGCTTCAAAAATTACAAGGGCTGATGTTCCTTTATTGGTGAATTTAAAAAGCCTTAATGTTTCAGCCCCTTTCTCCTGTATGCCATAGTTGATTTTCGTGCGTTCAAATTGTATTTCCTGAGCATAAACAGAGCTTGCCGCTGCTAACAATAATATAATACTAAAATATAGATTTTTCATAAGGCACTGATTTCAGACTAAGCATGTAGTTGAATAACTAAAAACTTAGTTAATGTGTATAAAAAAATACCCGCATCGTGATAATGAGGCGGGTATTTACTTTTAATTATTATTTTGTAACAGGCGCTGCAGTTTTAACCGGAGGAGTAGTTGAAGCAGGTGCTGCAACTGTACCGAATATCTTCAGACGTGTTGTTGTATTAGTTGTTGCATTGGTAGTAAGGGTTACATATTTAGTAAATGCACCGGTACGTTTAGTGTCATATTTTACTTTGATGAATTCACTTTGCCCTGGCATTACAGGTTCTTTTGGCCATGTAGGTACGGTGCAACCACAACTTCCTTTTGCTGCAGAAATCACAAGAGGCCCACTTCCAGTATTGGTGAATTTGAAATAGCGGTATCCGGTAGAAGCATTTTCAATACTACCATAATTCCAATCTGTTGCTGCAGTTCCGGGCTGATCCATCTTTGCACCTGCTTTCTCAGCTTCTGAAGGAGCCTTACTGAAATCCCCTGATTTATAATTTACAAATTGTATTTCCTGTGCATTAATAAAGGATACTGATATAAAGATAATTGCTAAAAGTGAAAATAACTTTCTCATACTATTTTAATTTAATTATGGTTAATTATGGTTGAATAAAGTCTAAGTTAGAAGATTTAATAATAACTAAACGTTTCGTTTTGCGCTTTTGTATTGTGAATATATAATATATTTCCCAATGTTCCTAAATATTAACAGTTGATTAACTAATTTTTTAGTTATAGGCCTGCGTTAGCGGTAATTGTTTAGTTAAACATACTTTTTTCCTTGGTAGGAGTGGGGGGAGCCTCTGCTTCTACGGTGCCCATTATTTTTAGTCTTGTTGTGCCGTTAGAAGTTGCATTAGTAGTCAGGGTTACATATTTTGTAAATGCACCCACTCGTTTTGTGTCATATTTCACTTTGATATATCCTGCTGCACCGGGCATAATCGGTTCTTTAGGATAAGAAGGTACCGTACAACCACAACTCCCTTTTGCATTAGATATTACCAAAGGGGCGGTTCCGGTATTGGTGAATTTGAAAAAACGTACTCCGGTTGACGCTTTTTCTATTGTGCCATAATTCCACTCGGTAGCGTTGCCTTTTTGAAGAAGTTTGGCACCACGCTGTTCATCTGCTGTCTTCAAATCCTTTGCATCAGATTTATCACCGTTATAGGTTGTAAATTTAATATCCTGAGCAGATAAAATGGTACTGCTTAGCAGAATTAAAGCAATAAAGCAAAGTATATTTTTCATGTCTGATCTGTTTTATTTAATTGAAGTTTTATATTTTCTGATATATTCCTGCCTGCCATTTAATTAATATGCTACGCAAAGTTAACAAATTCTGATACAAATTCATAGATAATTTAACACGATTTTATATTCAATTTTGGGTTTAACTCTTTTTATACTCTTCACTAACCAACTGCTATGCCAAAATTTACATTTTTATCATTTTTTTTTATTTATTTTTTGATTCCCTTCTCTTGCTCCGGTTTTTTGTTATATTTTTGTGGCCATGTTTGAGTAGCTTACGGGTAGTGGTTTGTTTATTTTGTAATCTGCCTGTTAGTTTATTGCCGTTTATTACTCATTCTTTTACACATAAACCCTTAGGTCAAGGCCTGTGAACTATAAAACAGAATTAAGTATGAATCCGGTTAAAGAAAAAAAAATGCCGCCCATGTATTCCAAAAAGTTTTGTAAAGAAGCGCTTGAAGATTTTAAAATTGCATGTATCAGCCGGGAAGTCAGCTTTTTGGGAAGAAAGGAAGTGCTTACCGGTAAGGCTAAGTTCGGAATTTTTGGTGCAGGAAAGGAGGTCGCACAGGTTGCTATGGCTAGGGTTTTTCAAAAAGGGGATTTCCGCTCAGGATATTACAGGGGGCAGACCTTTATGTTGGCCACCGGACTAACGACTATTGAGAATTTATTTTCTCAGCTATATGCACATGCTGATTCTTCACACGATCCTTTTTCTACCGGACGTCAGATGAACTCTCATTTCGCAACCCCACTTGTAGATGCTAATGGTGAATGGCTTCCTCATAAGGATTTGAAAAATGTCAGCTCGGATATCTCACCAACAGGGGGGCAGATGGCCCGTGCACTTGGTATCGCTTTAGCTTCCAAAAAATACAGGGATTCTTCTTCCATCTCTGATTCAACTAATTTCTCCCGAATGGGGAATGAAGTTTCTTTTTGTTGTATAGGGGATGCTTCTACCTCTGAAGGAATATTCTGGGAATCTATTAATGCCGCAGGAGTAATGCAGGTACCTCTCGCTGTCTTTGTCTGGGATGACGGCTATGGTATTTCAGTACCCAAAAAATTACAAACTACTAAAGGTTCTGTTTCTGAAGCCCTCGCTGGCTTTCAACCCAGGAATAAGGAAGAAAATGGTGTCGACATCTACAAGACAAAAGGATGGGATTATGTAAAAATGAGAAAATTGTTCAGCAAAGGGATTAAAAAAACCAGAGACTCTCATATTCCTTGCCTCTTTCATGTAGAGGAATTAACACAACCTCAGGGGCACTCTACTTCCGGATCTCATGAGAGATATAAAGACGAAAAACGCCTGCAATTCGAAAAGGATATGGATTGTATTCTGCAAATGAAATTATGGATGATCGATGCGGGTATCGCGGATGAAAATCTCCTTAATGATATTCAGAAATCAGCAAAGTCTGAAGTTAAAACAGCTTGCAAAAATGCATGGAAAGCTTTTAATGCTCCTGTCAGATCCAACCTTGATAGAGCTCAAAGCCTCTTCTCTAAAGTCGCCGCGGAATGTTCTCAGGCTGATAAAGTGGTCGCTTTCTCCAATAAATTGCTCAAAATGATAGATCCTACTCATAAGGATGTTGTCAAAATTATCAGACAGGTTCTCAGAATAGTTAAGACCGATAGTGGTCCGGCTATTTCGGAACTGGCTGAATGGGCCCAAGAACTAATGACACTCAATAATCATATTTATACCTCTAACTTATATAGCGAAACGCCCTTTGCTGCGTCGAAAGTCTCTGAAATTCCTGCTCAGTACAGCAAGGATTCCCCCACTAAAAATGGCTACGAAGTCCTGAATGCCTGCTTCGATTATCATCTTAGTAATAATCCCTCTGTCTATGCATTTGGTGAAGATGTCGGGTATATTGGAGATGTTAATCAGGGCTTCGCCGGTATGCAGGCAAAACATGGTGCTGACAGGGTATTCGATACGGGTATCCGGGAATGGACTATCATGGGGCAGGCTATCGGAATGTCTATGAGGGGGCTAAGACCTATTGCTGAAATTCAATATCTGGATTATCTGATCTATAGCCTTTCTGCACTTTCTGATGACCTTGCTACTGTAAGGTATCGTACCAATGCCATTCAAAAAGCACCGGCTGTCATACGTACACGAGGGCATCGCCTCGAGGGAATCTGGCACTCAGGTTCTCCTATGGGACTCTTGCTGAATAGTCTTAAAGGTATTTGTTTACTCGTGCCCAGAAATATGACGCAGGCAGCAGGTTTTTATAATACAATGCTGCAATCTGACGATCCGGCCCTTATCGTTGAATGCCTCAACGGTTACCGACTCAAAGAGGTGCTTCCGGATAATGTTCACGAATTTACTGTGCCGGTAGGGGTGCCTGAAGTTCTCAAAGAAGGGACCGATGTAACCTTGGTTACTTACGGTTCTTGTATCCGTGTTGCTCAAAATGCACTCCGACAACTAAAAAACGAAGGGATTTCTGTAGAACTTATCGATGTTCAATCTCTCATGCCTTTCGATGTCAATCACATTATTGTCGATTCTGTCAAAAAAACCAATCGCCTGGTTATCCTCGATGAGGATTTTCAGGGTGGGGCTTCTGCGTATATTATGAATAAAATATTACTCGAACAAAAAGGCTATCTTTACCTCGATTCTGAACCTGTAAATATCTGTGCTGCTGATGTCAGACCTCCTTATGGTTCCGACGGGGATTATTTTACAAAACCTTCTGTTGAAGATATTGTCGAAAAAATTTACGCCCTTATGCATGAGGCCCAGCCGGATAAATTTCCGCCCATGTATTTTATGTAGTTTTATCTACCTCGCAAAGTCACAATATCTTATATATTGTGACTTTGTTCTTTCTTTTTGTATTGTGATTGCCTTCACCTTTTTAGCTTTTTTTGATATTTAGCTTTTCTTTCAGATGCAGACAATAGAACACTGATACTTTCAAAATGATTTTTTTGATTGCCTGTTTTCAAAAAAGGAAACAAATCCAAAATTGAAACCCTGCTCCAAAATGAAAAGGATGGTTTCTTTTTGGGGCTGAATTGTGTTTATTTATATTTGTATTGTCCTGGTTTTTATGGTTTATGGTTTTTGGTTTGGTGATTGCAATCTAAATGATAGGCCCCCTTAATCCATGATGAAATTAATCGCTATGAAAATTATATTCCTTGTATTTCTTTCAGTAGTCTTCTTTTCTGCAGAGGCCCGCTCATCAGTTGTTGATAAATCAGATAATAGTATTGAAATAATTACTGCAGATTTATTGATTTCTGTTCCGATGATTGGAAATGTCAGCATCAAAAAGGTGGAAGAGAAGTTGCAGGAGGATTTAAATTCTTTGACAATTATGAAAGCAGTTAATGATTCTGATGAAATTAACTTCTTTTACTAAGAACCAAACAATGGCTGAATCAGAAAAAATAATCTGAGATATTACATCTCCCTTTCATCGATTGAATGTCAGGTTTATTTGTTTCAACATGCTGAATCTATTGCTTAACAAGCTTAATTTATATTACTCAGGTCACAAAAATTCCCTCGTATACTGTGTTTAAGCCTGGATTACCCTCACTGCCGGAATTTCTCCGGCAGTTTTTTTTATGTTTTTTTTAATTAGTTATGACCACTTCCGGGAATTCCACTTTGAGTTCGTTTCTTCCACGATCACTTCATTCATGTTACCTTTCTGTTTGTGCTTTTCCATTAAATATACCGCAAGCTTTGCTGCAATCTCGGCCTCAAGGGGATCCTCAATCAATAAATCTTCTCCATTGAAATGTTTGTTCACAAAATTAGTGTCAAAATTACCTGAAATAAAGGCTTCATGTTCCAATACATACCGTCCAAAAGGCAGGGTAGTCTCACAACCAACAATTTCGTATTCATCGATAGCCCGCAACATTCTTCCTATAGCTTCGGTTCTGTTAGAACCGTAGGTTATCAGCTTAGCTATCATAGGGTCGTAGTAGATCGGAATTTCCATGCCTTCTTCAAATCCGTCGTCCACCCTTACGCCGTTGCCTTTAGGCGTCTGATAGGTTTGCAAGGTGCCTATACTGGGTAAAAATCCGTTTACAGCATCTTCTGCATAAACACGCAACTCTATTGAATGTCCCTGAATTTTCAAATCTTCCTGCTTTATTTTCAGTTTTTCACCCCTTGCTATCAGTATTTGCTGTTTCACCAGGTCCACTCCCGATATCTGTTCAGTGACCGGATGTTCTACCTGCAATCTGGTATTCATCTCCAGAAAGTAAAAGTCGCGGTTGTTCTCCAAGAGGAATTCCACCGTTCCTGCACCGACATAATCACATAGTTTTGCTACCTGAACAGCACAATCCCCCATTTCTTTCCTCAGTTCAGGGGTCAATACCACAGAAGGCGCTTCTTCCACTACTTTCTGATGCCTGCGTTGTATAGAGCACTCTCGTTCAAACAAATGAATGACATTGCCATGGGTGTCTGCCAATACCTGAATTTCTATGTGTCGGGGAGAGGTCACGTATTTTTCTATAAATACTGAACCGTCCCCAAAACTCGACTTTGCCTCCGATACGGCTCGTTCCATCTGTTCATCGAATTCTTTTAATGTTTCCACTATCCGCATTCCTTTACCGCCACCGCCTGCTGATGCCTTTATCAATATCGGAAATCCTATTTCTTCTGCTATCTTCTTGGCCACATCTCTGTCCTCAATTGCTTCTTCAGTACCGGGTACCAAAGGAATGTTATTTGCCTTTGCAGCTTCCTTCGCAGCAAGCTTACTGCCCATCATTCTTATTGCATGTGGCTTCGGTCCAATAAAAGTGATACCCGCATCGGTAACATGTTGAGCAAATTCAGCATTCTCGCTCAGAAAACCATAGCCGGGATGAATACCATCTACGCCCATTTCTAATGCAAATTGAATGATTTTGTCTCCCAGTAAATATGATTGATTGGAAGCAGCAGGCCCTACACAGACAGCCTCATCAGCATATCTTACATGAGGAGCATTTCGGTCTGCTTCTGAAAATACAGCAACGGTTTTGATGCCCATCTCTTTACAGCTGCGCATAACACGTATTGCAATCTCTCCGCGGTTGGCTATCAGTATCTTTTTCATTATTTCTTTTTTTTATCCGGAAATCATCTTTTTCAGTCTGCGAAATTATAAAAAAAATACGATATTTCACCCTCTTTTTCAAGATAACTTTTTCTCTTTTTCCAAGCTATCTTTTTTGTGTTTTCCTATTGCTGCTTTTGTCTTTGATGTATATATTCCGGGATTGAATACCGGTAAGTTTACTTCTCTCCGCCTGTTTAGTCTGTTTGTTTGAATCAGATTGCGCACATTCTTTCTCAGGCTTTTGAGTATTCTAAATTACAAAAAGGTCTGATTCTTTTGCAATGTATACCGTTTCTGTTCAGTATACAAATACTTGATACAGATAGGATACAATTGCTATGGTCATTGATTCTTGTCAGGTTGATTCAGGGGGCTCTGTTCTATCCTGGAGAAGTTGATGATAAACCTAATAATTACTGAGGAGAATTTTTTAGAAAGTATGCCTGCTGATATTTATATGATTCGTGAAACTACCAATCAGGGAAGGACAACAAAACCTAGTTTAATAGAACGATAATACATCGATCTTATCCAAAAATATACGCGGTTTGGTATTTTTATGTCCTGCCGCTATTGTCAAATTTGGTTTAGAGCTGTTTTTTAGAAATCAGACTTGTTTTTTATAATTAACCTACTGAATTCTTAAACTCTAAGTCAAAGTTTTTGTTTTAACTTCAAATGTTTAAACAAGCAATCATGTATGTAAACTACCCGAAACTCGTAATCAGTTTTTTTGCAACACTGTCTATATTAGGTCTGTTTTTAGCCATAAGCAGGATTAATTTTTCTTTTGATTTTGAACAGTTTTTTCCATCCGGAGATGAAGATCTTGAGTATTTTTTAGAATTCAGAGAACGCTTTGAACCGGATGATAATTTTTTATTAATAGGGATCAAGAGAGAAGAAGGGGTTTTCCAAAAAGAATTTCTGGAAAAGGTGCTTCAGTTTTCCTTAGACATTAGAAGAACAGAGTGGGTGGTTCAAGAGGCCGATACTATAGATAACTCAATCTATACAGTTAAAGAAAACAATCAAGGAGATACTTCCATTTTTTATAATCCTGTACAAAGTGCACAATGTCTTTTACAATTTGAATACCCTATCAGAAATGTCTTTACTGGTTTCAGTACTATTCCGGCAATTCATCTCGAAGATAGTACTCTTTTTTCTCGCGATAGTATGAGAATTATGAAAGATGAGCGTTTGGTAGGGAATTTTATTTCTGAAGATGCAAAAACACTTGTAGTAGTTTTAAAAACAGTAGAAAATATTGACCAGGAATCATCCAAAGAACTCATAAAAAATATAAAACAACTTGTAAACAGTTATCAGTTCAAGGAATATCATATTCTTGGAAAAGTTTTTTTTCAAACAGAAATTGTAAAAATTCAAATCTGGGAATTTATTCTGGCAACCCTTGTTTCTATATTGCTTGTTACCCTCTCTATGTTTTTTATTTTCAGAAAGCTATGGGGAGTTATCATTGCATTGGTTTCTATATTAGTTGGCCTGTTGATGTTTGTTGGCTATTTGGGCTTATTTGCTGTAACCTTAGATACCATGGCCTTGCTCTATCCTGTTATTATGATCATTGTGGCTACCTCGGATGTAGTACACGTAATGTCTAAGTATATCGACGAACTTTTAATAGGAAAAGATAAAGTTTCAGCCATTAAAATTACCATTAAGGAAATTGGAATGTCAATATTTTTGACATCAACTACTACTGCGATTGGTTTTATCTCGTTGGTGACTAGTAAATTAATCCCTATTCAGCAATTTGGTCTCAATGCAGCGATAGGGGTTATGATTGCCTACTTTTCAGTACTTATTTTTACAACTACCTTATTAGCTCTGTTTCCTGTAGATAAGATAATAAAATTGAATAACAGGAAAAGTACCTGGGTGTCTCTGATGGAGAAGGTTTATTGGATAACCAAGTATCATAGCAAAAAAATAGTACTCGCTTTTTTAGTGCTTATAACTATATGTTTTATGGGGATTTCTATGGTCAGTACCAATACTCAAATCGAAAAAATACTGCCAAAAAATGCCAAGGTAACCAATGATTTTTTGTTTTTTGAAGAAAATTTTAGCGGGTTCAGACCTTTTGAAATTGCCGTCAGCCTAAAAGATGGTTTTTCTACAGATGATTTTGAAGTGATTCAGGAAATTGATAAAATTGAACAATACTTTAAGCAATTTCCTGAAGTCAAGTCTATGACCTCTATTACTTCTGTATACAAAAGTATTCATCAGGCATATAATTCTAATAATTATGATAAATATGTTTTGCCGGAAAGTGAGAATAAGTTTAAAAAATACAAAAAGTTCGCCAATAAATTACTCGCTCAGAATGGTGCAATTTTGGTTAGTAAAGATAAGAAATATGCCCGCATATCTGCCCGTGTTTTAGATATTGGTGCTGATAATATCAAGAAAATTACAGAACAAAGTACCCTTTGGATGAATGAAAATATAGATTCTTCTATTCTCTCTACACGATTGACCGGTACCGGTATAATCATTGATAAAAATTCTGACTATGTTCGGGATTCATTATTTAAAGGGCTGCTTTTTGCTATCCTTCTCATAAGTATCATAATTGCGTTTATTTATAAAAATATAAGAATGCTTTTCATTGCTCTTATACCTAATGTTTTACCTATGTTAATCGCGGCTGCTATTTTAGGCTTTTTAAATATCCCGCTTGAAGCTGGAGTTGCCATTGTTTTTGCTATTATTTTTGGTATTGCTATTGATGATACTATTCATTTACTCAGCAAATTTAAATTGACTAAAGACAAGGGCTATTCTACGGATGCAGCTATCTTAATTATGCTGAAAGAAACAGGCAAAGCTATCTGTCTAACTACCATCATCTTATTTTTTGGATTTCTTAGTTTATTTCTTTCCTCTAACCCTCCTGCTATTACTATTGGATTGCTCATCAGCGGCACTTTGCTTTCTGCTCTGATTTGTGATGTTTTTATTATACCTGTGATGCTCAGAAAATGGATCAGGTAATAAAGACGCTGTAGTAAGATCGCTTTCATTTTAGCTTTTTTTTATCCTCCGTTTCTTTCTCACTGTTTCATATCATAGGAGAAGGTCTCTCTGTAGTTAATCTGATCTTCCGATATATAATCAGCTAATTTTTATTGTATTGGAATAAAGCAGGAGTCCCTTAAGTGGAATATTCTTCAACGTGGAACTTGTGTATTATGTGGAATACATTCTTTAATGTGGAAAAATGCTGCTGTGGTGAATTGTGCTTTTGGGTTTTAAGTGCCTGTTTATTATCACTTTATGTTTTTTGTTTTTGCTGTGGCACAATATTCAGTAGTTAGTTTATATAATTTCTATTATAAATTTAATTAATTTCTATCTGTTTATGAAAATAAGACATTGACACTATTTATGAATTGACATATTTTATTACTTCCATTCTATTCTACTATTTCATCATTATCTGACCCTTTTGAATAAAGGATGCTGATGTCCCCTCTTGCCACAACCCTTACTATTAATAAATGATACTATGATCATTTTTTATGTTCCTCTGCTGTATCATCTCTGAAAAAGGGATGGTTGTTTATAATTTGAATTTATATTGAAATGAATTCTGTTTACATAATGAAATCTATGTAATTTTTTCAATTATCACCTAAACCTAAATCTTATGGAAAAGTTATTCCTTTTACTCGTATTTTATTTCACAGTTTCAAGTATTACTGCTCAATTTCCAGAGGGCTTTGAAACTACAGTGCCTCCGACCGGTTGGGCTAAGTTCGTAGGGGCCAATAATTTGGGTGCTGTTCAAGATTGGCAAGCTACCAATATTTCAAATACAGGGACTCAGGCTGCATATGTACGATATGAAAACGTCAGTGGAGGCTTGGCTGAGGATTGGTTGGTAACACCTCAGTTTACACCAACTTCCACTAGTAATTTATTGTCCTTTATGCAACGTCAGTCCTATACGACTGATTATGGTTCTGCCTATTCTGTTCGCATAAGTACGGGAAGTTCTCAGACTACACATGCAGATTTTATTGTAATTGATTCATGGTTGGAGACGGACTTTACCTATTATTACACTTTAAAAGAAATTGATTTAAGTGCTTATTTAGGGGTGCCTGTGTATGTTGCTTTTGTTATGACTCAGGACGACGGTGATAATTGGTTGGTCGATGATGTTACATTGACTGGTTCAGCAACATGTATCGAGCCTTCAGGTCTGTTGGTTTCATCTCTGACTGCAAACAGTGCAGTTGTTGACTGGACACCTTCAGGAACGCAGGTCGGGTACAATGTAAGGCTATATCAGGGAACAGACAATACAACAACTCCTGTTATAAATACTACTTTTTCTACGGGGACTCTTACCAGCTCCGGAACACTTTTAAATAATTTAAATGATGATACCTATTATTATTTTGAGGTTGAGTCTGATTGTGGAAATGGTGATGTAAGTTCACCTGCCGGTATTGGCTTTAAAACTAATGTACAACCTATCATTCCGCATTATGTTCAATTCTTTTCTGACTTTCCGGGTAATGGATGGTCAGAAGCTATAGGTTCATTCAGTTCGGGGCCCACCGGAACAACAAGTGATTGGCAATCGGATTTATATTCCAATACTTCCGGTGACACGAGTGCTAAGATCAATTTGTATTTCAGTAATTCAAACCATTGGTTGATTTCTCCTTTCTTTAACTTATCAGGTGGTGAATATGAGCTGACTATGGATGTAAGTCTTACTGAGTGGAATTTGACAACTCCTTCCAATATGGGCTCTGACGATCAGGTAGATTTGTTGATTACTGAGGATGGTATAACCTGGACTTCCCTGTATACCTGGAATAACAGTAATAAACCTTCTAATACAGGTAGTACTCTTCCTCCTGTTGATCTGTCATCCTATACCGGTAATGTGCAGTTCGCATTTTTGGCAAGTGATGGTACTGTAAATGATGTTGAAGATTACGACTTCTTTGTTGATGACTTTGAGGTCAGGCTGAAACCTTGTGTATTCACTTCAGTCGTCAATTCAAATGCTGTTGTAAGTTCAGATTACTGTACAGATAATGGTTGGCATAATTTCTATAATAACGGTGAATTGTTATTGTCAATTCAGGGTGATCTTACAGGGGCAGCAACTGGTTTTCCTCAGGTGACGATCAACGATAATGGTTCCTATCATCAGACAAGAACAGGTTCTTCTCAACCCGCTCAATGTTCAGTTTCTCTGAGCCCGGGAGAAGAGTTGTTTGAAATGTCCCGGTATTGGAATGTCGATTTCGGTGGCGGAACACTAAATGGTTCTTATGATGTCAGGTTTTATTATTCAACGGATGAATTAACTGCTATAGAAAATGCTGCTGCAAATTGGATGAATACTTATTCCGCCTGTGGTTATTCATATAAGTATCAAAATGCCAATGGTTTTTATTGGTTTAAAAATCAAGGGACTAATTATACTGGTCCGGAATATGATGGTTTGCATTTAACGGGAAGTTCTGGAGTTTTTAATGGCTTGGATTATGTAGAGTTTAATGGCATAACGAGCTTTTCAGGTGGTTCAGGAGCAATTTCTTTGGTGCCGAATGCTTTTCTGCCGGTACAGTGGTTGTATTTTGATGGTGAAACGCTGCCGGATAAATCCAATAAATTAAGTTGGGCAACAGAATCGGAATTCGATACTGATTATTTCAATGTTCAACGTAGTAGCAATGGAATGGATTTTGAAACAATTGGCGTGGTTGCCGCAGAAGGTAATTCTACTACTACGAGAAATTATTTCTTCACCGATGAAGCACCTTTGACAGGCTATAACTATTACAGGCTTGAGTTAATGAATATAGATGGAAAAATTGATTACTCACAAACAATTTCCTTGTCGGTGGTCAATAATAATTCTGATTTTTCGTTTTTCCCCAACCCCACTGAAAATAGTGTCAATTATCAGTTTACCTCTGATAAGGGGGGAGGGCTCAAAATTGATGTGAGCGATGTTCTGGGCAGGAATCTTGTTTCTTTTGTCAGGACCTGCTCCAAGGGAGTGAATAATATCCCTCTGGACCTGAATGCTTTATCTGTTGGTTCTTATCTGGTTCGTGTAGAATATCTAAACAGTTCTGTGGTGCATAATGCAAAAATTGTAAAGAGTAAATTTTAGATTAAACTGTTCTCCGGTCCTTGAAAGTGCTCATTTTTGACACTATTTTCAAGACTAGAATTAAGGAGCAGATTAAAAACGATTAAACTTATCCGATGCTTTTGAGCAGGGTAGGTTTAATCGTTTTTTCTTATTAAATTAATTAATCAGGATGAAGGTTTCCTTTCTTTAATCCTTAAAATTCCTACCGAAAAAGGCTTTCAGTCTGGTAGCTTTATAAAAAAATAATCTGTAATGATATTTGTATATTGAAAGCGGTAAACTGATTTTGATTGTGTTATCTCCCTGTACGATTTTACATAAATTGCACAGGGTTTTGTTTTTCTAATTCCCGGGTTACCTTTACAATATTATTTCAATTCAACAATCTTTGTTTCATTGTTTCATCTTTTAATCTTCTTTATCATTCAGGGAAAATTAAAAAGTACAGGATTTTCTCAGACTTTCTTTTCATGTTTTATACAAAAAAAATACTCTATGATTCTGAAAAAAAAACAGACCATTTTAAGGTTTTTGGGTATATTGGGATCTGAGGGCAACATACTGTGATTCCTGTAAGGCAATCTTTGATGGTTGTGAAGGGGAAAGCAGGGCTCATCGTCTTTTTACTTTCACCCTGATGCCGTTCTTTGCCCTTAGGGTAATCATGGGAAGTATCTCGATTTCCTGTTTCTCAACCAACTCAAAACGGTACCTTCGGACAAACATAGCCAGGATATATTGCATTTCCATCAGGGCAAAATTATTGCCGATGCACAGCCTCGGGCCCCCGCCAAAAGGCAGGTAAGAGTAGGGAGTCTGTGTCTTTTTGTTTGCTTCATTGAAA
>CAJQOX010000008.1 GCA_905480075.1 uncultured Aureispira sp.
GAATAAGCTTTCCCATAAGCGAAGGCTAATTTTTCGTTATCTGATTTTCCGCTGAATTGTTCTGCTGCTGCTTTTCCTCTTATTTTTTGGGAGACTTTATTTTTTTTATTTTTCATTTTGCCCCAATAGCCATTGTAGGCCATGAGGTAACCTTTTTTGTAGTCTTTGTCTTTTTCGTTTTCGTATATTTGATTGCCTTTTTCTATGTGTTCCTTCAGGGCTTTTTTGGCAGAAACATCCTGTATAAATCCGATTTTAAATTCTGCGTAGGCTACCAAAGCGCCGAGATTTAGCTTGAGTTCTATTGGATTTTTGTCGTGTTCGGTACTTTTTTCGTCGTGTACGAAGACGATTTTCATTGCTCTTTTGAAGCCGGGTTTATTTTTTTCTTTGTTGAAGGCGAATTGCGCGCTGTTTTTTTCTCCTTTTACATAGCCTGCGTGGGTGGCGTTTCTGTAGGCTTCTGCGAAGAAGGATTTCTGTTCTTCTCTTTGTTCTGTGAGTTTCTTTTTTTCTTCTTCTGTGCTTGCATTTGCCGGGTTTGCGTAGAGTGCATTTGTAGCAGGGAAGGCATCGTCTCTTATGATAGGTTTTACTTCTTCGGGGATGTGGACGTCTATTCCGGTATTTTTAATAGCATCGTCGTTAAAAATGATATTTTTGACTCCGTCTATGCCGAATTTGGTTGCTAAGAGGCCTTTTATTGTACCGGCTGTCTGTCCCATTTTGTAGACCGGGTCTTTGGCTTTTTTCTCGTTGAGGGCTTTTTCTTTTGCTGCTTTTTCGGCTTTCAGCTGATAGTGAGCTGCATTATAGCCATAAATGAAGCCACCTCTTATTTTACCATAGTTATCGGGGTCTGCTTTTGCCTTTTCTCTTGCCTCTTTGGAGAAATATTCTTTATCGAGGGCTTTGAGTCTTTCGAGTTCCGATTCACTCATTTCCTCTTTCCTTCCCAATTTGTTACCGTTGTCGTAACCTTCCTTGAATTTTGGGTCTTTTAGGCGGTCTTCGTGCGAGGGACCTTTTTTCTGTGCTGCGGCGGCTTTGGAGTAGTTTATATTAAAATATTTGATATATCCTTCTTTGAATGCCGGGCTTTTCTGATTGCCGTCGGGGTCTTTTCCGGAGTTGGAGTTGCCGTCGACGGTACTCACCTGAGTATCGTAAACTGTCTTGTCGGAGGTGGTGAGTTTGAATTCTTTTTCCTTTTTCACTTTGAGCATAGCGGCATAGGTGCCGAGTTCTTTTCCGAGTGCATAATCGGGGTCTTTTTCTTTTTTTGCTTCTGCGGCCTTTCTTTCTTCGATTAATTCCTCTTTTTTGAAGCGTTTGCCTTCGGAGTATCCCTGATTCCATGCCTGCAGGTACATGGAATAATATTGGGGTTTTTCTTTTTCGTCCTGATTTTTGGCATTTTCTTCTTCCTCTTTAAAGTAGATGTCTTTGGCATCTTTTTCCAGGATATTTTTTTCTGTTTCGTATTCTTCGGTACCTTTCGAGAGGCCTTTCTTTTTCAGTTTTTCGGCGATTGCCAGGGGGTCTCCGAAGGGAGATTTCTTGATAATGGTTTTGGCTTTATTTTTTTTCTTATCTTCTTCATCTGCATCATCTGCCACCTTGGTGTTTTCTCCTTCTTTGCCTACAACGATCATTTCGAGTTTCATACCGTAGCCTTTTGCCCGGCCTACTCTGAGGCCGTGGTTTGTAGCTTCGACGCGAGCGGCTTCGATTTTTTCTTCTTTGGCCAACACTGCGTCGTTCATTTTATCTTCTTGGGTTTCTTTGTCTTCGTTTTGTGTTGTTTCGGCATTTGGGTCGGCTATTTCTTCGTTTTGGTTGGTGGATTTGGGTTTTAAATCCTGGGGGTTTGGATTACTAACTTCGTTGTTTTCCGAGTCATTAGAAACACCTTCATCGGCATCATCTAAATCATCTTCTACATTTTCATTATTATTGGATTCATCATTATTTAAACTTTCTTCGGTACTTTTTTCTTTTTTTAGAGTTTTGTGCAGATTTTTTTCTTTGTCCAACAAATCCTTAACTTTTTGTTGTGCAGGAGTTAATTTAACTTTGTCTTTATCGGTATCAGTTTCTGTTTCTTCTTCATTGTTAGAAGTTACCTCATTAGAATTTTCATTATTATTCTCAGAAACATTATTAACAATATCATTGTCAACATCTGAAGAGTTATTGACATCCTCACTTTCATCTTCCAAGTCACCCTCACTTTCATTTTCCAAGTCATCCTCACTTTCTTCCTCGACATTATCAAGATCATCTTCACTTTCATCCTCGACATTATCGAGATCATCAGATTGCTCAGAATTATTTTCTTCAATGGGGATCACCGAATTTTCTACCTCAGGTGGTGAAACTTCTTTAGCTGAGGTACTTTCAGTATTCATTGTTGTTTCATCCTCTTTATTATATTCTTCAACTATTTGCTCTTCTGTTAATGATTCTTCCTTTTTAGGTTTAACATCAAAGTTAACACCTACCGTACCTTTTTGCATTTTCAGCAATTCTTCCTCACTGTAAACATAGGAAGCAGAAACTTTATCAGATTGATTTGTTCTGCTATCATAGCTATAATCCTCTTTTTTGCTATTATTGTTATTATCGTCAGACATTTATATAATTATTCTGTCAAAAATTAATTTGACAATTGTTAAGAACTGCTGTTCAGCTTAGAAATAATATGAATCTTTATTCTAAATAGACTCAATTTACAATTATTTTCTTACTTTGCCAAGACTGTATTTGATTAATTAAACAATGGAAAATAATATTTTTTATTATATTAGAATTAATTATGGTA
>CAJQOX010000009.1 GCA_905480075.1 uncultured Aureispira sp.
AAGTCCGAGGTCAACGTCAATATCATTACCATAGTTGATGCCGATATACAGGTCGTTGAATTTATCAATATCAATTCCCATAGGTCTGTCATTAGCAGTAGAACCAATTGATTTAGCCCACAAAAAATTACAGTTAGTATCAAATTTTTGTATAGCCATATCAGTATATCCGTTGGACAAAGGGCAAAGGTTAAACACTCCCGGTCCCAGGTTTATGTCAACAGTATTATTGAAAGTGCCTGTAGTATATATATGTCCATTATTATCAATTTCAATATATTTGTTATAAATAGATTCTGAATAGGTATGCGCCCAGACAAAATTTCCTGCAGAATCCAGCTTTTGAATAAATGAAGTGCCATCATTATTGTATTCATACAGCATGTATTTACCGGGCCCGGGGTCAAAATCTGCTGAATCGATATAAAAGCCTGTTAAATATATGTTTGCATCAGCATCTGTTGTAAAATCAAAATATTTGTTTCGGGGAATGCTTTCCAAAGAACTGGCCCAGATAAAATTTCCATTCTTATCTAATTTCAAAATGAAACCATTAATCCACCAACTTGTAGACATTGTATAAACAGAAGGGCCAGGGTCGAAATCAGGATTTCCCTTAAAATAGCCTGCAAGAAGTACGTTTCCATCCGGATCGATATGGATTTTATAGCTCAAATCATAAGACCCGTCACCTAATTCAAGGCCCCACACAAAATCCCCGTCAGAATTTAGTTTTAAGACAAAGATATCTTCAGTGTTGTGTACTCCTGCATTGACATAAAAATTATTAATCCCGGGGTCAAGGTCTAGTTGTCCGGTGAAAATACCGGTGATAAAAACATTTTGATCCTCATCTACTGCTATTGAATAAGGGATTACACTTAAAGAACTGTGCAAGGTCCTCATCCACACTAAAGATCGGTCTGCTTTGAATTTAAAAATAAATAAATCATGTGATGTTCCCTGAGATGAAAAATTTATAATGCATTCGCCTGTATCATATCCTATTGTACCTTCAAAAAATCCTGCAGCATAAATATTGCCTTCTGTATCATTGCAAATTTTCCAGCCTCTTGCGTATTGATCAGAAAAAACAGAGTTTAGCCATTCAGCTTTGAAGTTTTGGGAATTAGTCGTTGTTGTTGTTAATACTGAAATAATCAGCAGAAAGGTGATTCTTAAAGTGTTCATTATAAATAATGATTGGGTTAAGTCTATATTTTTCATTTTAAAAACATCAGATAAGAAAATGTTAAGTGTTATTCCCTAATTGATATGGTTCTTCCCTAAAAGCTTTTTGTATGAGAACCTTATTTTATTTTAATTTGCTGCCAAATAAATTTTATTAATTAAAAATTATACAAATAAAAAAGATTATTGGAATGTATCTGATAAACAGGTAATTGAAAAAACCGGAAAAAATTTATCGGATTGGAAAAGAATTCTGCAAAAGTTTGATGCAGCAGACAAAAAATCGAATGAAGTAGTTAAACACTTACAGACAGAGTTTGATGTTCCCCTTTATTGGGCAAGAACATTGACCACAAGATTTATCAAAGAACAGAATGGAGAACCTTAAATTTCGTAAAGGTGGTAGTAAGCAGTAAAAAATTGCTTTGCAAATTTTTACTGCTTACTACTTTATTTAATATCGGAACATCCCCCTGCACCACAGGGAGGACAAGTTCCACCGCAGTCCACCCCCGTTTCCGTTCCATTCTGAATACCGTCAAAACAGGTAGGTGTCGGATTTGTAATGTCTAGTGTAAATGCAGTACAATTAGGTGTAGGCCATGTTGAAATGGTTATATAATAAGTTATTCCTGCATTCAAAGATACATTACTGAGTACAGGATTTCCCAGAGAATTCGTGGAATTCCCTATACAATTAGCCCCAAGTGTTGTAGGGCAGGCATCGGTTACAAAAATTCCGGTCCAGGTAAGCGTACCACTCAAAGTCAGATCGATAACTTCATTTAAAGCAGGAGTATATGTGAAAACATAATCTTCTCCATTCATGTAAGAACTCATGCAGGCATTCAAACTGTTGAAATCATTGCAAGCACCACAGGTGGTAGTACTCAGATTAAAAGGAATAGAGCCTACAACCGTCGGGTTGCTACAATTAGAACAGCCCCCACCGCCTCCCATACAAGGCAAGGGGTCATATTGAGCGGCACAGGTTGCGTCCCAGGTAGTATTGCAACAATAGGGATCAGCAGTAAAGACTAGTTGAACACAAGGGTCATACGGAGGGGGAGGAGATGCAGAACTATAAGAGGTACAACCAGCACCCTGTGCGTAAATCTGTGTATTAAAAATGCAAAATAGAGTCAGTAATTTCAGTAGGTAAAAAGTCGATTGGAGTAATTTTTCTAGTCGCATATATAGCCCTCCTTAGAATATACTTTGTCTACACCATGTTTTCCTTCTCTATAACAAGATATTTGAAAGCCAAGCCCTCCAAGCCAGTTAATAAATGTAATTTCATTGATGTTTGTATTATTGTCAAAAATGCAGAAAAAGATTCTGCTCCGGTGGTCAGTCCTCGACATTTTTACACCACTTTGGGCCTTGATGTAACTATCTATAGTGCGTGACTCGTTAAGGGAACTTATTCCCACGACATAAAATTGAACAAATTTGATTGGGTTTATATTAGTATTCTATGCATTTAATTTACTGCAGGTTGATAAGGCCAACAGTAAGAAAACCACAAAATAGTTTGCAGCAGATATTAGCTTCATTAGTCAGTTTTTTGAATGTGTGAGTTAAATTGGAGTTAAATTACTTTTTGTTATATGTTTTTTTGAATTAAATTTATAATAATATTATATGTTTGTTTTTAATATTATTGTTAGGGAATAAGTTGAATATATATTTATTGTTAACGAAAAATAGGTATTATGTACAAGTATCAATGTGCAGTCAATGTGTTTTTTTAGACTGTGGTGTACTTGTAATGATTGATAGAAATCTTTTTTATATAAATTATTAGCACAATACATTCTTAATCATACATCAAAAATTTTATTAACTAACAATCAGGGAATTACGCAAAGGTATTGAAGAGAATTAATCATAAAGCCGAATTAATATTCTAAAATCATATGGAAAACAAAACAATATATCAATTGTGCAAGGATGTTTGATTCCTTAATTATTTGTTAAAATAATTAATAAACTCAAATAAAACCTTTAATATATTGAAGAAGTTTAAAAATTTAAAAGGATATTTTGAATATTAATCTGATTGAATAATTTGTTTCAATTATAAATATTTTGCAGAAGAGTTGAAATGCGAAATATGAATTGTTTTTATCTGTTGATAAAAGGAAAGCAATAATCAAAAAGAAAGAAATTTCAAATTAGCAAAAGCCCATAATTTTAAAATAAAAAAAAGGACTGATTGGAACACTACTGCAACGAGTAGGCAAAAATCAGTCCCTTGAGATTAATCAAAAACAAAATTAAAAATCAGAGAATTTTAAAATTCAACATCAAGACGAACAGTAATGTTAGCAGGTGCATCGACTAAAGCAGGACGAATCATATATTCCTGATTCAACAGATTTTTACCTACCAAGGACAGTTTAACAGCGGCAATTTCATTACCATCCTTATTTTTAAAAGAATGTCTGTAACCTATACGTGCACTCATATTCAAAAATTCCCCGCTGTTGAAATTTTGACGGTAATAACCCAAGCCAAACAAATCATCATCACCTTCGAAATCATAAATGATATCTTCAAAAGCTTTATCGATATTTTCCATACTCGAAATATAGTTAAAAGAAAAACCAACTGATAATGACTTTTTAAGGAAGAAGGCTTCAATATCCAGTTTAAAAGTATGAACATTTCTATATTTTAAAATATTATAATCAGTAGAAGAAAGTTGTCTGATTATAGTATCATTATCCCAGTTCTGAAATTCAGGTGCAATAAAAGTATACCCAGTTAATACATTAAAGTCAACTTTTCCAATATTACCAGATCCCATTAAACTAAATTCAAAACCACGGATTCTGGTATCATCAATATTGACAGATTGGAAGAAAATATTACCTAAGCCAGTATTTTGTGGAACACCACCACCAAAGGTGAATTCCATCATATTTTGGTATTCTGTCCAGAAACCAGACAAATCAGCAAAACCTTTCCAATTACCTATTTTGAAACCTTGTTTTACACCAATTTCAGCAGACCATCCGGTTTCAGATTGAAGACTGGGATTGGCACGGATAGCTAATGATGCGACGCCTTCACCTATTAAAGTTGTTATATATCTTTCAGCAATTGTAGGATAGCGATAGCCCTGCCCCCATGAAGCACGAATAAAAGTAAATGGGGTTGCTTCATAATTTAAACCTACTCTGAAAACAGGTTTTGCTTCCTGAGAAAGAGGTTCCGGGTTAAGAATTAATCCCGCACCAGCTGCAGGGTCTACCAATACAGAATCAGGACTTTCAATCATGTTATATTCTACCCGGACACCAAAAGTGATGTTTAATTTAGTATTGTCAGAACCTTTAGGTTTAATCAAACCTTGTTCTAGCTGTAAATATCCTGCAGCATTGGCAATACTATAATTTGCATTGCCAAATAATTGAGCTTCTGCATAAGTATATACACCTACAGCCCCTGCTACTAATTTCAAATCACCAAAAACAGGAGAAGTAATTTTTATTTTTTTCTGATACTGATATTCACCATAAGCCAAATGCGATAAATTAGATTGATTTTGTCCGTTTTGATTATTTACATGATAGTAGCGTGTCTGAAATCTGTGCCTTCCTTCCTTATTATCATAAGCAGTAAAATAGGGATCCACATTAACACGCAAAATATTAGATTCAGTAATTGAATTATTATAAGGTACATATATTTCCGTCATTACGGTATCTCCAAATAAGGGGTTTCCGTTTATGTATAAATAAGGCATTTCGTTAGCCCATATAAAGAAACTTGCAGATTGGCCATAATTAAAATTGAAATTAACTCCCACATTAACCTTAGTAGAAAAACGATAGCGCATATTGGAATTAAAACGATATTTCCTTTCATAAGTACCCATTCTATAAGAATCTGAGTAAAAGTAATTCCCTCCAAGCGTCAGGTCAAATTTACCGATTTTACGCCTGTGAGCAAACTGAACCCCCATTTCAAGAGGCATTCTGTAACCATCTCTACCGGTTAAATATGCAGGTTGTATGGTATCATTGCTTTGTGGGTTCAACTCGTCCCGGTCATTTACTAAAACATAATCGCGGTCCCACCATGCCGTTTCAGGACGTTTTGGTGTTAAAAAGGAGGTTTGGAATAAGGATATTTTGGTAACAGGCTTGTTCTTGGCATAGGCAGTACGTATATTAATAATACCATTCAGTGCAGAGGAACCGTAGAGCGCTGAAGCAGCACCTTTTACTACTTCGATCTGAGAAATATTTTCTACCGGAATATCCCGCCAGTTAGGTTGTCCTGCATCACCGGTCAGTAGAGGTAAATCGTCTACAAGTAATAAAACACGACTACCCGCACCATATGAAAACCCAGAACCTCCACGAATATTAGCCTGACCATCAACGACCGTAACACCAGGTACCTTGTCAACTACCTCATCGACCTTAGTAGCATTCGTGTTATCTACTAAATCAGGTTTTACAACATCAATAGAGATAGAAGATTTTCCAACAGGCTGCTCAAATCTTGAGGCAGTTTTGGTAACAATTTTTAAAACATTTACCTCTTCAGACATATTGATATTCAACTCAAGCGTTTCCCCGTTTTTAATAGTGATATTCTTTTTGATCGGGGCATAGCCCATGTAACTACAACTAAACTGATAGGTACCTGCAGAAATGGAAATTTCATATTTACCTTCCATAAAATCAGTAGTGCTCCCTGTCACGAAGTTATCCTCCATGTCGTTAATTCGTATTTCAGCGCCTAACATAGGTTCATTTTCAACAGAATCCATCAAAATTCCTTTAATTGTTCCCTGCCCATTTACATTGAATCCAATTAAGATAAATAGTAAACTGAAGGCTATGTAATGTAGTGTTTTAAAGTTCATATTAGTATATTATTGTTATTAATTCTAGGTAACTGTTTTCAAATCTATATAGGCAAGAAACAAATTTTTTGGTTAACAGATAAAAATATACTGATTTATTTTTAATGATCAGATTTTTTTTCGATCAGGAAAATCAAAAATGATATAACAAGCCAGCCCATATTTGTTATTGTTTTCAACTCATTAAATGATTTTAACAAAATTGAATATTACATATTGAAAAATTATTCTCTGCCAATAATTTTTTATGTATCAGAATTCTTCATGTTCTAAAAAAACAAGTACTTTTGGTATACAATTACCTACAAACCGTCTATTTATTAAATATTCATATATCTTTCAAAGAAAACATACAATGAAATTATACACTACACTACTATTTTCATTATTGCTGTTAAACAATATTTCTGCTCAGTATACTTGTTGTTTACCTGGCACAACTGCGCCTGAAATCACACCTGGCTTACATGACACCCTTATAGATATCAGTGGAACCACCCCTTCTATTCCTCTTGCTATTAATCCTTCAGCAGAATTACTTAATGTAGAATTTCTCATATCTAAAAGAAATACTCCTGCAATGTTTTTTGACGGAAGCGGAATCGATACAACCGGGGGAGGAGGAGATGTAATCATTGGTGGTGATGCTGATGGTATCATTAGTCCTTCGGACCTTTCTCGTTATGGTGTAACCCTGGCAGATAATGACACCTTTGATCTGACAGCAATAGGTTTCGACCTGGCTGTAATGCAAAATCTTACCGATTCATTATTGAATGGTACTGCTTTAAATGGTAGTTCTATTGATCCTTGCTGTGAACTGTTTATATATATGGCTATTGGTCTTTCTCAACCTGCTGTTGCGGGGTTTTGTGATAGTGTTAATAATGCCGGAATTATGAATGGCTCTGATGTGCAGGGTATTGAACAGATTCTGGATATCATTGATGCCTTTTCTACTGGACAGGCCTCTGTTGAATCCATGATTTATACCATGAATGTAATAAACACTAACGGAGGAAGTATTTCTGTTGATTGCGGAGGTACAGGAGGAACTAATTTTGTTTCCTATGGGATTAATAAGAATGCACAATATAGCTTTGTTGTTGACGATCCTTTAGCTGTTCAGAAATTAAGTAATGTCTCTCGGTTTCTAATGTATCCGAATCCCGCTTCTCAAAAGGTTCAGATTAGCTTTACTTCCGATCAGCAGGTAAAAATGTCTGTTTCAATCTTGAATACCCTTGGACAATTGTTATACACTAATACCCTTGGATTGGTTGAGGGTAATTACAATACTGAAATAAATATTAATAATTTCCCTTCAGGGATTTATACCGTCCTTTTGTCTGATGGAAATAATAGTAATTCTTACATGCTCAATATCAGATAATTTGTCTTTAACCTCAAAAAGCTGCATAATGTTTTATCATTATGCAGCTTTTTTTGTTTAATATCAAGACTAATCGGGTTAATTTATTAAAATTGACCATTTAGTTAATAAATGATTATGTATCCCAAAATAATTGGTTATTTTTACAAACAGGTAGTGAGAATTAGTTTAACTTTCTTTATACAATTCATTTCGCCGGTTCAATAAATAATCTTTAAATGCTCATTACTTAAAAAAAGAAAATGAATACAAGAATTATTTCATCTACTTTAATCTTTCTTTTTATTTGCTTGATGGCCGTTTCTGAAACCATCAATGCTCAATGTGCTGTCTGTACTGTAACTTTACCTCCTGGTATACCTGCTGATACTATTTATCTGGACACACTGCCCTCAGCTGATAAAAATGTATATTACGAAGAAAGCATGAGCTTCCGTCTGCCTCATACAACAGACCCACTTGCTGCTGTTGCCCCTCCTGGCACCAATGTTCCGGCAGGTCTTAATGTAGATCATTTTGTTATTCTGAGTGTTACCGGACTTCCCCCCGGACTTTCATGGATTGGTGACAGAACTGTACCAATGAAATACGATGAAGTAGCACCGGCTACCCGTGATGGCTGTATTACACTCTGTGGGACACCGGCAGCTTCAGGAACTTATACTGTCAATGTAAATATAGAAATTCAGATACAGGGGTTTGTTTTTCCTTCTCCGCCTGTACCACTTGAGTTTATTGTTAAACCTGATTCTAATGCCACTTTTTCGTTAGACTCGTCATCAGGATGTGCTCCATTTCCTGTGGTATTCAATAATTTGATGCCCTCCAATTCAAATGCCGGTATTTCATATTTTTGGGCATTCAATAACGGAACTACTTCTACACTTGAAAACCCAGATACAGTTTGGTATGATTTCGGATTGATGCAGGATACAACCGTAGCGGTTACTCAACAGGTAATAATCGATACCTTTCCGTATATCTTAGAAGCAATTGTTGTTCATTCTGATCCTGGAAATACATGTAATGATGATATTGGAATAGCTCCTTTTATCGTTACAGGAGCTCCTGAAATGTATATCATTCTAAGCGGAGGGGGCAACAACATCAATACTGACCCTAATTTTAGTCTTCTTTCTGGTTCTACAGGAAATAATGAATACCCCCGTGATACAATGATCTTTCCGGGACCGATTGTCCTTTCTCAGGGGCAAACTTACAGTTTGGAAATCTGGGACGATGATTCTTTAATCGGGAGTGTTAACAATGACGATCAATGTGGGGGAGGAAATGTACAGTTTTCTTCTGCAATAGGTGCAGGAGTGCATACTCTTACTTCCAGTGGAGGGATGGAAATAGAAATTACCGTTTCTCATTTTGTAGATACTGTTACTTATGTCGATAGTATAACTGTTCAGTATTGTAATGTACCGGTCAACTACATTAATCAGGTAAATCGTACCCTGCAAGTATTCCCCAATCCTGTTTCTGATATTCTGAATGTTCAGTTTTATATCAATAGTTCTGTTGAAAATGTAGAGTTAATGATCACTGATTTGTTAGGTAGAAAAGTCTTTGGCCAACAGCTTAAAAATGATCATGGTGAGTACAACCAACAAATTGATTTATCTAAAAATCCAAATGCTGTCTATATTCTGCACATTCGCATTGGCAATGATCTTTTACATAGAAAAATTGTATTAAAAAATAATTGATTATTAAGGTTTTAAGATGCGAATAGTACTTTTTATTCTTCTAGTATCTTTTTTCTCTTTTATTATGAACACATTATCATTTGGTATGTTTTTTGTTTTTAACGATTTATAATGTACTTTCATTAGTGGCATGCATTTTTATTTATTTTTATATTTTAACTAACTATTTAAACATATATTCTGTTTTAAGATGAAATCATTCTGTTCTTTTCTCCTGCTATCTATCTTTTTTACATCAGCCTCCCTTGCACAAAATCCAATAGATATTATTGATAAAATGCGAGCTGAAATTACTAAAATTAATAAATCTTCTTTTGAACTCCATTCCAAAGAACGATTTGGAGATGAATATGTTTTCAAAAAAATGAAATTCAGAATGCAGGAAAGACCTAAAAAAGTCTACATGAAAGACCTTGATAAAGGGGTAGAACTTCTTTATGTTGATGGCTGGAATAAAAATAAAGGTTATATCAATCCTGCTGGTTTTCCGTGGGTAAATGTCAGCCTTAGTATTTACGACTCTAAAGTAGTCGCTGAAAATCATCATACTGTCAGTGATGCAGGATTAGGTTTTGTCAATAAATTATTGAATGGTTTCGAAGGTACTGTTGAAAAAGCAGGAAAAACCAGAAGCTCTTTATATGATTTTAAGGGCGAAGTAACTTATAATGGAAGACCTTGTTATAAATTATATATTAAACCACCTGTTGAATTTAAATACATCACCTATACTACTAAAGAAGATCTAAAATTAATGAAACTATCACGCAAAATTGTTGCCTCTGATTTCCTTATTAAGGAAAAAAACAACCTATCTTACAACAGAACTATAAAAAAAGGTACAAAACTACAAGTCCCTACTGCTTATGCTAAAAAAGTGGTAGTCTACATTGATACCAAGACATATCTTCCGGTTTGTCAGATGTTATTTGATGACAAGGGATTACTTGAAAAATACGAATACAAAAAAATATCTACCTACCCCAAATTCTCCTCCTCAGAATTTACTACCGATTGTTCTCATTACGGGTTCTGATCTGTGTTTGAATTTTACATATTGTGAACAATTTGTTTTTTTAACATAGATGTTTTATCTTTAATGGTTCTGATAGCTGAGTCGCATCTGTCAGAACCATTTGTTTGCAGTCAATTTTTCTGTTACATTTAAATTCTATCTTCGGGATATCATTAACACTATATCATCACTATGAATAACACAACTCAAAATAACATCCAATTGAATAAAACCGATATTCAAACAATTGTAAAGGCCCAAAGAGATTTTTTTGATTCAGATACAAGCAAAGACCTTTCGTTCAGAAGAGAACAACTGCTAAAACTTAAACGAATGATGTCTGACAATGAACAGGCTATCATTGATGCCCTTCACAAGGATTTACGAAAACATGAATTTGAAGCCTATGCCACTGAAATTGGTATCGTTATGGTCGATATTGACAAAACCTTGGCAAAGTTAAATAAATGGGCCAAACCCAGGAAAGTAAAAACGCCTCCCTTTCATTATGTAGCTTCCAGTTATAT
This sequence comes from uncultured Aureispira sp., assembly GCA_905480075.1. Taxonomy (GTDB): domain Bacteria; phylum Bacteroidota; class Bacteroidia; order Chitinophagales; family Saprospiraceae; genus Aureispira. The sequence goes on from CAJQOX010000009.1 coordinate 10,727, forward strand.
TAAACCGGACCCTCTTGGAAATGTGCTTATTATCGCTCCATGGAATTACCCGGTTCAACTACTTATTGCTCCTCTTGTAGGTGCTATTGCTGCAGGGAATACGGCAATTATCAAACCTTCTGAAATGTCGGTCCATACTTCTGCTTTAATGGCGGAGTTAATTAATAATACATTTGATTCTCAATACATAAAAGTTATTGAAGGAGGAGTTGAAGAAACTCAGCTGTTACTAGAGGAAAAATTTGACTTTATTTTCTTTACAGGGTCAACCCGTGTAGGTCAGATCGTTTATCAGGCGGCGGCCAAACACCTCACTCCTGTAGCACTTGAACTTGGTGGTAAAAGCCCCTGCATAGTCGATACAGATATTCATCTTGATTTTACTGCCAAGCGTATTGTATGGGGTAAATTTGTTAATGTAGGTCAGACTTGTATAGCGCCGGATTACTTGCTTGTCGATCATAAAATAAAGGATGCACTGATCGCAAAAATTAAATTCTATATCCATAAGTTTTTTGGAGAAAACCCAGAAGATAGTGACTCTATGGGTAGAATAATAAATGAGCATCACTTCGACAGACTCGTCTCCTATCTAAATGATGGTGATATCATTGAAGGTGGTCAACACGACAGAACAAAAAAATACATTGCACCTACCCTTATTGATAATGTCAATATGGATGCAGGTATTATGAAAGATGAAATTTTTGGTCCTATTTTACCTATTGTTGCATATGGAAACCTCAAAGAAGCCCTTGATCATATTAATTCAGGAGAAAAACCACTCGCTCTTTATATCTTTTCAAAAAACAACAGGAAAGTAGAAAGGATACTCAATGAAACTTCCGCGGGTGGGGTTACGGTTAATGATACTTTAATGCATATTGCCAACGGGGCACTCCCTTTCGGTGGGGTAGGGGCATCAGGTATTGGTGCTTATCATGGTCAGCATTCCTTTGAATTGTTCTCACACATGAAATCAGTTCTTCACAGATCGTTTTTAGTGGAGGAACCCATTCGATATGCTCCTTATAAACTGAAAAGAAACTGGCTCAAAAAAATTATGGACTGGGCTTTATAAATAGGTAGTAGTAGGTAGTAAATCATAAGTCATAAGTAAAATTGCATAGCAATTTAACTACTTACTACTTATGACCTACTACTAACAAAAAAGCCTCTGATTAAAAATCAGAGGCTTTTTGTTATTCATTACTTGGCATTTGACTTCTCATGATCTGCCAGAAATTTGGCAAGTCCTATATCTGTCAAAGGATGTTTCAATAAAGCAGTAATTGCACTCAGAGGAGCTGTAACAACATCCGCACCCACTTCAGCACATTTGATTATATGTAGCGGATTGCGTATAGATGCTGCCAATACTTCTGTTTTGTATCCGTAGGTAGCATAGATATGTACTATCTGATCTATCAAATCCACTCCATCCCAGGATATATCGTCTACCCGCCCGATAAATGGAGAAAGGTAAGTAGCTCCTGCCTTAGCAGCTAATATTGCCTGACCTGCAGAAAACACCAAGGTGCAATTCGTTCTTATTCCGTTTTCAGAAAAATATTTAATTGCTTTAATACCATCTTTGATCATAGGTACTTTCACGACAATGTTTTTATGAAGCGCTGCCAATGCTACTCCCTCCTTCACAATACCCTCAAAATCAGTAGATATAACTTCAGCACTAACATCTCCATCAACTATTGAACATATTTTCTTGTAATGTTCAATAACTGCTTCCTGTCCGCTGATGCCTTCTTTGGCCATCAAGGAAGGGTTCGTGGTTACTCCGTCAAGAATTCCAAGATCATGGGCCTCCTGAATCTGTGCTAAATTTGCCGTATCAACAAAAAATTTCATCCTGTTTGGTTTTTATATTTTAATTAAAGTTTGTCAGTAATATTCTGCAAAACTAATAGTTTTTTATAATTCTCCCTAATCTTAGCACTAAATTACTAAATTTGTGTTCTGATATTTTTTATACCTATAAAATATGATGGAAAATAGTAAACCAAAAAAAAGAAAAAAAGATCAGATTTACGAACAGGCTGCCCAACTTTTTACCGAAAAAGGCTACAGGGCTGCTTCGATGAGAGATTTGGCTGAAAGGGTAGACCTCAAAGTATCAAGCCTCTACAGTCATATCGGGTCCAAAGAAGAATTACTAAGAAAAATATGCTTCGATAATGCTGCTTTGTTCACTAAAGGAATGTCTGACATTGAGAAAATAAAAGGCTCCGTTATTGAAAAAATTAAAGCTATCATAGCTTTGCATGTTGATGTGGCTGTAATGAACCCGTCATCTGTTACCGTTTTTTCAAATGAATGGAAACATTTATCAGATAACGAGTCTGAACAATTTAATCTTAAACATTTCCTAGCACTGAGGAAGGATTATGAAAACAGATTCAGGCAGATTTTAATATTCGGAATAAATAAGGGCGAACTTAAAAACATTAATCCCGACATTGCCCTCTTTACAATAATTACCTCTGTAAGGTGGTTGCATTATTGGTATAAACC
>CAJQOX010000010.1 GCA_905480075.1 uncultured Aureispira sp.
CGCAGGAGCAGGACCAACCAACATAATAGTAGGGTCCGTACCATGAGTAGCAACAGTTCGTATTTTGGCTCTGGGTTTGAGTCCCAGTCTTTCACCAGCCGCTTTGTTTCCCATCAGTGCCATACCACTTCCATCAACAATTGCTGAAGAGTTGCCAGCATGATGAATATGATTAATTTGTTCCACTTCAGGGTATCGGTCAATAGCCACGGCGTTGAATCCCCCCATCTGCCCCATCATTTCGAAGGAAGGATTTAATTTTGAAAGACTTTCAACAGAAGTTTCCGGTCTCGGATTTTCATCTTTATCCAAAATAGTAAACCCGTTGATATCTTTAACAGGTACAATAGAATTTTTGAAAGCATTTTCAGCAATAGCTTTTGCTGCTCGTTTTTGAGATTCTGCGGCAAAACTATCTGCATCGTTTCTTGAGTAACCATATTTTGTGGCTATCAGATCTGCCGAAATACCCTGAGGGACAAAATGTCCTGGCAAAGCTACCATTGGATCCATCGCAATAGCTCCTCCGTCAAGGCCCATCTTTACACGGGACATTGATTCAACCCCACCGGCGATCATGAGATCATTAAATCCGGATTTGATATAAGCAGCAGCCTGATTGACAGCTTCTAGTCCTGAACCGCAAAACCTGTTAAGTGTAACGGCAGTAAGATGGTCTCCATAACCAGAATGCTGCGCTATTGTCTTGGCAACATTAGCCCCCTGATCCATTATCTGAGTTACACATCCCAGAATCAGATCTTCCACTTCCAAAGTATTCAAATTGTGTTTCTCTTTCAGACCCTGCATGACCGTCACTGCTAATTGTGTCGCTGTAGTCCCCGTCAGTGCTCCTTTTTTATTGCCTCTTCCTCTTGGGGTTCTCAGGCTATCATAAATATAAGCTTCCATTGATAAATGATTGTTTTGGTGATTGAAATATTTTAAACTAATATTTTCTAAAAAACAGAGCCCTAAGTTACAAGATTTTCCGACAAACTGAAAGTAAATTATTATATATAAAATAAACTTACCAGCTATTGTAAATTATAAAGGATTTAGAGAGAATGTGACTCCTTTTTTAAGCGTGTTAAACATTTTTCATTAATTATATTTTAATTTAGATTGTTCTTTTCTGATTTAGAATCTGATGCATAAGCAGATAAATCAAGTGATATTTTTATATCAATTTAAAATTCAATGAGAAAAATTATTAATTAAAAATGAAAGATTTATCATTCATTATTTCCTTTATAAAGTAATTTATGGAATTATTATTTGCTTTGAGATTATTACACAAAAGTAAAAGTTCATATGTGGAAAATTATACCAAAGCCCTTGAAGGCTTATTTTTAAAACAAATACAAAAAAAACGCTTAGCACACCTTTCTACAATTTTACCAAATTAAATACCGGATTAACAACAAATAACATAATAAATATTTCACAAATTCAATAAAATTTAGTCCATAGCATTCCACAATTAAAGTTTATAATTGCTTATTAATCTGTCACAAATGTACTATTATCAGCTTGTACGTTTCTATGAGTTCTTTTTTATATTCCAAATAAAAGGATTTCGATTTATTTATTATTCTTTTACAACCTTAAATAATCGTATTATTGTATCTGTATTTAATATAAGAGGAAATTAAATACCTACCCAAAAGCAAAAAACCCATACATAATTCAGTCATTGTTACAATAAAAATAAAAAATGAAAAAACTAAACTCAATTCCATGTTTCACATTAATTCTGTTATTTGTGCTGTCTGCTTTTATTAATGCAGATGCACAGACTACTGATGAGCGACTTACCGTTAAGAATTGGATAATTTCCAATAAGGATAAGGTCACATTGGTTTCTGCGAATGAATATCAATCTATGTCTCCGGCAGTAAAAGCAATTATCAATGCCGATTCTAAATCTTTAGTTTACAAAACAGAAGTCACTGTTGAAGATATTAAAAAGTTTCAAAGCAAAAACACCAACACTAATTTAGTAGCTTTTAAAGCTAAAACTACTTCACAAGAAAAAGCAACACTAAACACTTCCAAGGCAACTACTGAACAAATAGATAGAGTTAGTGTAAAAAACTGGATAGAAGGTCCTGGCAAAGAAGTTAAAATTATCTCCCAATCTGATTACATGAGTATATCTCAATCTCACAGAACAGCCGTGGGAATGACAAATGTATTGGTTTACCCGGGTTCTGAATTGACTATGAAAGATATCCAAAACTTTGAAAGTCAAAATTAAATCCTTTTCCAGTTAAATTCTATCAAAAATATTTCGCTGTTATCCTACAGCAATTATAATTCCTTTAGAAAATGAACAATAATATATATATAATAGTAGCACTTTTTCTTGCATCCTATACTAATATCTATTCTCAGAATGGTTGTGGAGCTGCCGTTGGTTTAACACCAGGCTCTCAACAATGTGGTAGTTCTGTAGGGATTGCAGGTGATTTTCCTTCTGGTGGTGGTGCCCCGACCAACCCATGTAACGGATCTTATAACGATGATGAATATTGGTTCTCATATACAGGTAACGGGGTAAATGGATTACAGTTAGATTTATCTGCTCTTTCCGATCTTTATGCCGGCTTATTTGTTTTGGACGCTTGTCCTGCAACAGCAGGCTGTGTTGCAAGTGCGACGAATGGATTTAGTAGCGCAGATTTGAGCGTTTCAACCCCTGTTTTGACTAATGGACAAACTTATTACATTGTTATTGCAAGCTGGGGAACACCTGATAACACTTCGTTTTGTTTAGACGCAACGCTTACAACTCCACCAGCCCCCGGAGTTGGTGATGGATGTGCAGCAGCAGTTCCTTTAACACCAGGAGTACAACAGTGTGGAGATTCAAACCCTAACTTAGGAGATTTTCCTAATAACGGTGGTAATCCGACAAATCCATGTAATGGTTCTTATAATGATAATGAATATTGGTATTCTTATACCGGTACCGGAGCTCCTTTACAATTGGACATGACAGCTATATCTGACAACTATGCAGGTTTGTTTGTATTTGACGCTTGTGCATCAGGCAACCCTAATTGTATTGCCAGTTCAACGAATGGTTTTAGTACAGCCGATATAACTTTGGTTACTCCAACGTTGACTTTGGGGCAGCAATATTATGTAGTAATTATTAACTGGGGAACACCAGATGCAACAACTTTTTGTTTAGATGCTGTTGTTTCTACACCTTTGGCAAATGATGATTGTAATTCTGCAATTGCCCTTACTGTAAATGCTGATTTGAATTGTGGATCAGTAACACCGGGAACCGTTCTTGGTTCTAGTGCTTCGCCAGATCCAACGGCAGCAACTTGTTTTGGAACTGCAGATGATGATGTATGGTACACATTCGTTGCTACAGGAACTGTCCATCAGGTATCATTAACCAATGTAGCTGGATCAACAACCGATATGTATCATTCTATATATGAGCAAGGGACAGGTTGCCCTGGTTTAGGCGCTGAGATTATTTGTAATGATGCCGACATCAGTATTATATCAGGACTAACTGCAGGTAACACATATTATGTTCGAGTTTATACATATACCAGTATATCCGGACAAACAAGTACTTTTGATGTTTGCGTAGGAACACCACCACCACCACCTTCAAATGATGATTGCGGTGGGGCAATTGCATTAACCGTAAATCTAGATTTAATCTGTGGGACTGTAACATCAGGGACTATCTCAAGTGCAACAGGGTCCCCTGATCCAACAGCAGAGACTTGTTTTGGAACTGCTGATGATGATGTTTGGTATACTTTTGTTGCCACAGGAACAACACACAATATCTCTTTGACAAATGTTGCCGGAACGACAACCGATATGTATCATTCAGTATATGAGCAAGGACCAGGATGTCCTGGTTTGGGAGCGGAGATAATATGTAGTGATGCAGATAATAGTTCACTGACAGGTTTAACAGCAGGTAATACTTATTATGTACGTGTTTATACCTATACCAGTACAGGAGGTCAATTAACTTCTTTTGACATTTGTGTAACTACTCCAGTTCCTTGTGCCGCTGGCGGAGCAGGTGGATCAGATTGTCCGGATATACAGCCAATTTGTACCGATAATACTTACTGTTATACTGCAGGAATTGGTTCTGTCGCATCTTCCGGGAATAATTATGGATGTTTGTCTACACAACCTAATCCCTCTTGGTACTACTTTGAAATTTCTTCTGCAGGTAATTTAGTTTTTGATATCGGTGCTTCTTCAGATATTGATTTTGCACTATGGGGACCTTATGCAAGTGTTGCCGCTGCGAATGCTGCATGTGGCAGTCTTCCGGCACCTATAGATTGTAGTTATAGCACTTCTGCTACAGAACAAGCTAATATTTCAGGGGTAATAGTAGGAGAAATATATGTTTTGGTGGTAACCAATTATGCATCCGTTGTTCAAGATGTAACATTGGGAGTTGCATCAGGAAATACAGCTACAACTGACTGTACTATTGTAAATCCAACACCATGTGATGCAGATGCAGGTAACTGGTGATTTTTAATGTTCTAATAATAAAAAAAACAATTATGACTAGCTATATAAAAATGTGCTGTCTGCTTTTGTGTAAAGGAACATTATTAATCCTTTTCACTATTTTTAATAGACAATCCTTTGCACAATGTGATTTCATTAATGATATAACAGGAGTTGTGCAAGCTGTTATGCCTACAGGTGATGCAGCAAATCCTGCCCTTTATACTCAGACATATGTTCTTGTAGATAATCAGGGAAACATCTATGCAACCAACAACACGCCTGATTTTTTATCCGTTCCTCCAGGCTTTTATAATCTCTACGCTGTCAATTATGACAATGCAGAAGCAGCAGCAGTTCTAGCTCTTTTAGCGGTTGGACAACCCTGGTTTAATGTAGAGGTTTATGGAAATGATGATGCCACTTATTGTTTAGATTATACGCCGGCCTATGGTTCAGGATGTCCGATTGTAGTTTGTGATGTAATGTCAATATGCGAAATTGATACATTAGTACTTCCTTCTTTAAATTTTCAGACAGTAGATCATGAACAAAGCTATTGCCTTGTTTGCAATGATGTTGTAGAAGCTGTTAGTTTAACTTCTTCTTTTCCTCTTCAGGATTATCCTGCAGCTGCAGTAGGAGCAAATTGTCAGTTATTTGGTATAAACTATGATATTACCGGTGGAAGCCCACTGAATGTAGGAGACAATTGGAGTACAATAACAGATGCACTTTGTACAAGTTCCTGTCTGGATTTTATCGGGATGGACCTTGACATTACTCCTATCACCCAACCTTCAGGCAATGGCATCAGTACTACTGTTGATTGGTGGGGAGGACCTTGTATTGGTGCACAGCCACCTGTCAATGGAGGAACTGACTTTCTGGAAGTAGTAAATAACTGGTGTGTTCCCTCCTATAATCCGGGCCCTATCAGTGCGAGACCTGACGACAACACCGGAATGGATGATATACAACTGTATATGGGAGGCAGAGAGGTCTATTCAAGAGTACCCTGTGTCGGCACGATGGATTTAACACAGAACACCATTTTTTATACTGTAGAATGTGACCCTGCCGGACCTTCTCAACTTGATGTTCTCGTATCAAATGCAGGTCCTGGTATTACTATGATAGAAGCCGCCTTGTATGGCCCTGTCAATGCACTTTGCCCTACATTTTCAGGAGGAACTTTTGTTGATTGTAACGATGCAGGTACAGGATCTCAGTCAGGCAATCCAATGGGAGATATCACCTTGACTACCAATGGCAATCCTGGAGAAGTATATATTGTCATTGTTGATACAGAAGGGACCGAACAATTCACTATCAGTTCTACCTCTGTCCTCTTGTATAATAAACTGATTACTTTTCTCGGATATAAAGATGATGAAAAAAATGTTTTGGAATGGGTCGTTGAGAAAGAAGATGATGTTGACCATTATTCTTTAGAACGTTCAGTGGATGCGCTCAGTTTTTCTCAGATCAATCAGACTTCTGCTTTGAATAATGGAAGTGCATCTGTAAATTATAATTATATTGACCCCTTACCTGGCACAGGGACTCACTACTACCGGCTAAAAACAGTAAATACTGATGGAAGTTTTGAATATTCGAACACAGTAGTACTGACAAGAGAGGGAGATAATCTTGGCACGGTAGCTGTTTTTCCAAACCCTACTCATGGCGTCTTTAATGTAGAATTTGAATCTGATAAAAAAACAGTTATTGATTACAAGATTCAGGATGTAATTGGACAGACTGTAAGAAAGGGCACAGCAGATGTTGAGGTCGGAATGAACAAAATTGAGTTGAATATTGAAGAATTTCCTTCTGCTTCCTATGTTCTTTCCCTTACTATGAACAATCAAAGAGTTCAACGGAAGTTGATTAAAAAATAGTTTTCAAAATTTCTTTCTTTTTCATTTGTTATTATAAAAAAAGGACCTTGATTTTTTCAAGGTCCTTTTTTTGTTGTTATATTGGGAAATATTTATAAATAAATCTAATTTCTTATATGAAAAATTTAATGAATTCCTTAGCAGGGCTTGTTTTTACATTATTATGCACCCTTGCCGTATTTTCCTGCGACCCATGTTCGGGGGTAATTTGTAATAACGGAGAATGTAGTAATGGTTCCTGTGTCTGTAATACCGGATATCAGAAAAATGGAAATGGCTGTCAGGGTGTCAATATGCTTTATGTCGGTGATGGTGATGCTTTAGCTACACAGACTACTGTAGATAGTAACGGGACTGTAATTGCTACTGCATCAGGAGTAGGCCTAACTTTAACTGCTTCCGAAACAGACCCCTACTCTTTCACTATTACAGACTTCAATAACATTGTCAATAATAACATTGACTTCACTATCAGTTCAACTGATTATGAAATAGTTATCACTACGACTACCACAACAGGAACCTATACAGTTTCAGGTGCACGCGTAGGAACACAGGTACAATTAGATATTACAGATGCAACGAATATTACTTATAAACTTGCCTATACAGCCAATTAAATAACCAGATTGTTTACTTTCCTGAAGCTATCCGTTTTTCATTTAGAAAACCGGATAGTTTCAGAAAGTAAAACTAAGCTTATTGGTAAAGGAAAAATACAGGTTATCTATCGGAACGACCGGTAATGCATCGTAAAAGACATCATACCTTATCGAAAAATGGATGTGTTTGGTAAAGTTTAGAGTAATCATACCATTAACAGATAATCTTGGATAGATAAAATAGGAATCCGGTCTTGTCTGAAAAAAAGTTGCCATCTGAAAATAGACGATTTCCTTTATTTTTTGAGTATAGGAAATATAGAGGTTCATCTTAAAATAATGATTTTGGACAGGCGTATTATCCAAAACTATTACAGAGGAAGGCACAGCAGTAAAATTCCACCTTTCATACTCATACATACCACCTAAACCAAGATGCAAATGTCCCTTATTATATTCTTTTAGAATAAATCTCAGGTTACCGCCCGCCAGCACCCTTTGTTCCATTCCTCTTACGCCATCCAACTGATATTGTCCAAACAATTCAGGATGAACCCAATTATCCTTCTTAAAGCGAATTCGTGTATGGGCAAAGCCACTGTTCAATAAATCCTGATTGCCACTTCGTATCAGGTTAAAATTTCCAGTAACAACAAATAAACTTTGTTTATAGTAGTAGGAAAAATCAGCATTTGAACCAAAAGCAAGTATTAAATCTACTTGTTTTTGAATAGAAAAGCTGAAATCAATCAAGCCTTTGAAATGATGAACCGAATCTACTTTTGAACCGTAGGAATCTGCGTTCAGAATCTGAGAACGGGAGTTACATATTACTGTTGATACAATCAGAAGGGTAAAAAATATTTTCATATACAATGAATTGAAAACTACATTCAGACTTAATTTATACTACATAAACTTAGCCCTTAAATTCATCAATTTAAATCTACTAAACTAACGCGAAAACTCAAAACTATGAAACAAAAGATATACTAATCTTATTTGATTTAAATAAAATTATTAAGATTAAGAAATAATATTTATTTTAAATCACCATTAATTTTTATCATAAATAAGCATTGCTCCCATCAAAGCTTAATTAAAATTATTGTATATTAGCGTAAGAAATTTTTATAATTCAAAAAGAATATATCTATAATTTATTTAAAATTTAAATAGTAAAAGAACATATTTTTAAGCCAATCCTTAACTATGAGTGCTAATTCTTTACAGGAAAAAAATGCTGGATTCGGAACCGCTCCAGTTTTTTTTACAGCAATTTCTACCATCCTTGGTGCAATTATGTTTCTACGTTTTGGATATGCACTTGGGAATGTCGGTTTTTGGGGAACAATAGGAATCATTATTTTAGGTCATATGGTCACTATACCTACAGCGATGGCTATCGCAGAAATTGCTACCAATCAAAAAGTGGAGGGTGGAGGCGAATATTATATCATTTCCCGTTCTTTCGGTCTCGTTATAGGTTCTACGATTGGCATAGCACTTTATATGTCTCAGGCTGTAAGTGTTGCCTTCTACATCATGGCCTTTGCAGAAGCATTCCATTCTTTATTCGATTGGATTCTGAGCACTTATAAAGTCCACTGGATTATTGAATTACTATTGGGCTATAAACAAACTGTCAGTATTCCGGCACTTTTTCTACTGACATCAGTTGTACTTACCAAAGGAGCTGATTTAGGAATTAAAATGCTATATGCCGTTGTTGGGATACTGTTTTTTGTGATGATAGCTTTTTTCCTTGGTGGAAATTACGTCGATGCAGGAGGCGTAATAGTAGAAGCTCCACAACGTTTGGATTTAACAGCGAAGGTATTGAAACACGAGGATTTCTGGCTAGTATTTGCTATTATATTCCCTGCATTTACCGGAATGACAGCAGGAGTAGGACTTTCAGGAGATTTGAAAAACCCAAGCAGGTCAATTCCTTTAGGAACATTGGCAGGAACTATTACAGGAATGATAATCTATGTTTTTATTGCATGGAAGCTTACAACATCAGCAACTCCTGCCGCCCTTGCTGACACCAACAGATTAGTAATGGCTGATGTAGCCTGGCAGGGCTTTTGGTTGATACCTGTAGGCTTGGCGGCTGCTACTATATCTTCCGCCTTAGGTTCATTGATGGTAGCACCAAGAACTTTGCAGGCAATAGCAAGAGATAGTATTTTTCCGAACACAAAAGTCAATACCTGGTTAGCAAAAGGAAGGGGTAAAAATGATGAGCCATTTAATTCATCTGTTATAACTATTGCTATAGCTATTGTTTTTATAGGAATGGGAGAAATTGATTTTGTTGCCAAATTGATATCTATGTTCTTTATGGTAACTTATGGTTCTCTGTGCCTGATTTCATTTTTACAGCATTTCGCTGCCGATCCATCATACAGACCCTCCTTCCGATCAAAATGGTTCTTATCTTTACTGGGCGCACTGATGTGTTTTGGGCTTATGTTTTTGATGCAACCTACCTATGCTATAGCCTCAGTGGTTTTATTAATTTTAGTTTATTTCATAATTAATATCACAAATGACGATAAAAGAAATCTGGCTGCCATTTTCCAGGGAGTAATTTTTCAGACCTCCCGACAGTTACAGGTATTTCTTCAAAAAGCAGAGAAGGAAAAATCTTCTTCCTGGAGGCCCTCAATTATTTGTATCTCGAAGGATTCATTTCAACGTATCGCAGCCTTTGATTTATTAAGGTGGATGTCACAGAAATATGGTTTTGGCACCTACATACATCAGATTCACGGATATTTATCAAGAGAATCGGGTGAATCTGCATTCAGGATGAAAGAACAGCTGATACGGGATGCTGAAAAGTCAAATTCCAACGTATATATTGATACAATGGTTGCCCCCTCTATGACCTCAGCAATTGCACAGGTGATGCAATTCCCTGGTATTTCAGGAAAGCCCAATAATCTTTTATTATTGGAATATGCAAAGTTGCATCCCGACAATCTTGAAGATATTGTTTCTAATTTCAATCTCATCAAAGCTATTGATTTCGATCTGATGATTCTTGCTACATCGGAAAGAGGTTTCGGCCACCGAAAGGAAATTCATATATGGATTACTTCAAATGACTATGAAAATGCAAACCTCATGATTCTGATCGCTTATATTCTGGTAGGACATAAAGATTGGGAAGGTGCTGCAATCAAAATAATGGCATTATATCCGGATGAGAATCTTGAAAGTGAAAAAAATCGTCTATTAATGCTTATAGAAACCGGGAGATTACCAATATCTTCTCATAATATTGAATTGATAAATAAAAACCCGGATTCAGATACTAAAAATATTATTACTGAAAATTCAGCCGGAGCAGATTTAACTATTATGGGTTTCAGGTCTGAAATTGTCTCGCATAATGGTAAAGAAGTCTTTGAAGGCTATAATGACATTGGCAATATTCTTTTTGTAAATTCAGCTATGCAAAAGAAAATAAAATAAACTTTTTTAACTTTTAATAATTGTTACATCTGATAAATTTATGTTTTTTGCAAGCTAATTTTATTTTTTTGTAATATAAACTATAATTTTTTTAATACATTTGTTTAATAAACCAATAATTCATCTTTCCTAAGAAAATAACTTTATCATGAAAATCAAATTTATTTCTACTCTCATATTTTCCTTTTTTGTACTTCTTATTTTCCAATCGGTTTCTGCCGGACGGGCCTTTTCCGGTGGTCAGGACAGAACAGGTTCACCGGGTTCCTTGTCTTCAACCTGTAATGCCTGTCACTCTGTTGCAGGTGCATTTACCAACCCACAAATTGCTCTTTCTATAAAAGATTTGACCGGCAACACCGTTACTTCATATATACCCGGAGATACTTTTGAAATAGAATACTCTATTACTTCGGGTGGGACACCTTCAGGGTATGGTATGCAATCTGTCTTTCTTAATTCCTCAAATACCAATAGCGGCGATTTAATTTCAACATCAACCGCGAATACTCAATTAGCTTCAATTTCCAACGGTCGGGAATTCATTGAACATTCCGGCAGAAGCAGTACCGGGGTTTTCAGAGGACAATGGGTAGCACCAACTACAGGCACTGGAACTGTATCTATTTATTCTGTAGGTATTGCTGTTAACGGCAGTTCCACTTCAGGTGATAATGTTACCCCTTCCACAAAAGTTGACCTTACAGAAGCTGTTGTCGGTTCCACTGAAAAGCTAGCTGATTTTTCATCTGAATATCAAATCTTTCCAGTTCCAAATAATGGTGTTTTTTCTATTAAAAACAACGGAAATGCGGGTATAGCAGATATCAGAATTATCAACACACAGGGGCAACTTATTTTCAGCAAATCATCTTTTGTAGAAAATGACACGAATATTGATTTTGATCTTAATGAATTAATCAGAGGTATTTATTTTGTAGAAATACTAAAAAACAGCAAATTTGAAACCCTGCCATTTATCGTTGATTAATTTTTTCAATTTATAAAAGCAAGGGGGTAACTTTAAATAAAGTTACCCCCTTTTTTGTATAAATAATCTAAAAAATATTTATTGTCTGTTTTATTCTTTATATTACCTATCTAATTTTATTAGCCCTTTCTGCCTAGTTTAATTCACCTCCTAAACTACAACTGATGAAATTCCGATTTATTTATTTTCTGCTTTTTGTATTTACTACATTATATATTTTGCAAAGTCGTTCTGCTGGTCCAGCTTTAGTAGGTCTGGGTGACAAAACAGGGTCACCGGTTGGTGGTGCAGCAGGGTGTTCCTGTCATGGAGGAGGATCATTTGCACCGAGTATTTCAGCTGTAGTAAAAGATGCTGCCCTTAATATAGTAACCGAATATATACCTGGTCAGGTTTATACAATTGAATTTACAGTAAGTTCTTCAGTTGGTTCCCCCTCAGGCTATGGTTTTCAGGCTTTAGCTATTTCTCCACTTTCCGGAAATGCAAATGCAGGTACAATGACGTCAGCAATTACTGCCAACACTCAAATTTCTAGTTTTGGTGGTCGTTCTTATGCAGAACATTCTGGAATCAGCAGTACCGGTATTTTTGAGATTTCATGGACAGCCCCTTCTTCAGGTTTTGGGAGGGTGGATATCTACAACAGAGGGCTAGCAGTTGATGGAGCCGGTTCAACTTCAGGAGATCTTCAGACATCTGGCAATTTGATTTCTCTTTCAGAAACTACTTCGATCAGCTATACTCAATCTACTTATTGCGGGAACGGAACAGACCCTACTGCCCTTATCGGGGGCAATGCCTTCGGCGTTTTTTCTGCATTCCCTACCGGACTTGCCATTGTTCCAACTACCGGCCTGATAGATTTATCTAATTCAGTAGCTGGTCAGACCTATACAGTTGTTTATACATATAATGTATCAGATACGACAACTGCACAGGTAACTATCACAGGAGTTGATGATCCTACTTTTTCCTATGGAACACTCACTTCATATTGTCAGAATGATTCAGATCCTGTTCCCGTTATAACTGGTTTATCGGGCGGAACATTCAGCAGCATTACCGGTTTGAGTATTAATTCTTCCACTGGTGAAATTGATTTATCGGCTACAAGTCCCGGCCTTCACAGTGCCACCTATACCACAAATGGAGTATGTCCCGGTTCATTGACTTTACCGCTCACTATTTTTGCCAATGACAATGCAGTTTTCACTTATGGAGGGAACACTTTTTGTCAGAATGCAACAGACCCTGTTCCTACTGGAGGTACTGCCGGCGGGACCTGGACAAGCACCTCAGGAATTGCCCTTGATTCAACTACCGGGATAATTGATTTATCCGCTTCCACTCCTGCAAGCTATGTAATTACCTATACTACGAATGGTGGCTGCCCTGATACAAGTTCTTCAAATATTACGATCTCTGTCGCTGAAGATGCTTCATTTATTTTAAATGACACTATTTTCTGTCAGGATGGCCCTGACGCAGTAGCAACAATTCAAGGAACAACAGGTGGAACATTCAGCAATCTGACAGGGCTTTCCATTAACAGTACTACAGGAGATATAGATGTTTCTGCATCAGTGCCAGGCACCTACGATGTAACCTACACTACATCAGGTAATTGTTCTGATGTTCATATTATTTCAATAACTATTATTTCATCGGGTAACGCTTCCTTTACCTATGGGGGAAACACTTTTTGTCAGAATGCAACAGACCCTGTTCCTACAGTCGGTTCCCCCGGCGGAACCTGGACAAGTACAACAGGTATCGCAATTGATTCTCTTAGTGGAGTAATTGATCTATCTGCTTCTACTCCTGCTACCTATTCAGTAACCTATACAACAGCAGGGGCTTGTCCGGATTCAAATTCTTCATCTGTTACAATTAATGCTGCAGATATTGCTTCATTTCCTTTTACAGATACAACTATTTGTCAGAATCTTGGTGTAAATCCTGTTTTGAGTGTAAGTGGTACTACTTCGGGCACCTATACTGCCTCACCTGCCACATTGATTTTTGTTGACAGTACGACTGGTGAAATTGATCTGTCAGCTTCTATTCCCGGAATGTATATGATGACCTATACTTCAGATGGTACTTGCCCTGCTGTTGTAAATACTTCTGTCATAATATCCGTTTGCGGAGGGCTTACCGATTTACAATTTTCAGAACAATTTATTTTATATCCAAATCCCAATGAGGGTATTTTCTCACTACAGAACAAAGAGATTTCAGGTGAAATTTCCATTATTATGACGGATATATTAGGAAAGATTGTCTATAAGAAAAACACCATTTTCACAAAAGGTAACACACAGATAATTGATGTGAATTATTTACCTGAGGGCAGCTATTTTATTCAATTGACAAAAGGCCCTAAAGTACAAACAATCAAATTAAATATCCGATAAAAATTCATTTGAGAAATAATTGAGAGCTTCCTGCACAGGAGGCTCTTTTTTTTGTAATTTCGTAAAACAAATAAAAACTTAAAAATGATAGAACCTGGAAAGTATAATTTATTGGAAGTGGTCCGTGATACAGGATCAGGCTTATTTCTTGAAGACAAGGAAGGGAATGATGTTTTATTACCCGGTAAATTTATACCCTCTGATACTGAAGTAGGAGACTTTCTGGAAGTTTTTATTTACAGAGACAACGAAGAAAGAATTATTGCCACTACACAGGAACCACTTATCACGCTTTACGAATTTGCCTTTCTTAAAGTAACCTCTGTTGGTCAATACGGAGCCTTTCTTGACTATGGAATTGATAAGGATTTGTTCGTACCTTTCAAAGAACAAAAACAAAAAATGATTGAAGGCAAATCATATCTTGTTTATATGTACCTCGACGGTCAGACTGACCGGCTGACAGGTTCAGCCAAAATTGAACAGTTTCTTGACAATGATGACATCCCTTTTTCGATTGGAGACGAAGTACTTATCACAGTCTGGAAAAACTCCGAACTGGGAGTTAATGTAATTGTTAACAATAAATATACAGGTCTTATTTATAATAACGAACTTTTTGAAAAGCTCTATATTGGTGATGTTAAAATTGCCTATGTCCACAAACTGCGTGAAGATGGAAAAATAGATATTCGTATGGAAAAAGATGGATATTCAAAAGTAGAACCCAATGCCCAGAAAATTCTTGATTCACTTTCCCGGAATGATGGTTTTCTATTATTGAATGATAAGAGTGCACCGGAAAAAATAAAAAAAACCCTTGGAATGAGTAAAAAGACATTCAAAAAATCTATTGGATCGCTCTATAAAAAGAAACTGATCCTTTTGGAAGAAAAGGGAATTCGGCTTGTTGAAAAACACTAACTTTATCTCTCATAAAAAAAGGATACAGAAATAAATCTGTACCCTTAGTGCCTCTTCAAAACAGGTGTAGTTTCTCAATGTTGAACATCCAGTTTATGAATCTTTGACCAGCCGTCATTACGTGAAATTCTGAGTGCATAGATTCCTGGTGTCCATTCATGAGTAGGAATAATAATTGTGTGCGTACCCTTTTTGCCGGATACTGCTTTAGTCATAATGTTTTGCCCTGTTACTTTGTAAATGTTTAAAATAAAATCTTCATCTGTTGTAGAATTCAATATAATTTTAGCTTTATCGTCTGCCGGATTCGGTAGTAACATGATATTTTCTAAAGGACTATTAAAATAAACACTTCTGATGGGTGAATAGCTGTAACTACCATCTCTAGAAATTATTTTCAAACGGTAATAGCTATAGGGCATAGAGGGATTATAATCAGTAAGATTATATTGATTTTTTGATATATTATTCTTTGAATATTCTATACCAATAATTTCAAAATTTATTCCATCTTCTGATCGTTCAACAAGAAACAATTCTGTATTAATCTCATTCTCAGTACTCCATTCCAGGAATGCAGTATGAGCACTGTTTTTACTGACTTCAAAAGATATTAAATCAAGAGGTAATAAAATTGGATCAGGTCGTATTTGTAAAATATAGGCACCAAGGGCATTTGTCTCAAATTCAATTCCCAAAACTCCTGTGGTACTATTAAATGGTATGGCATTATTCCCTGATATATTGACTACAGTAAAAGGAATTGTATCGGGTGTTCCGATTTTAATGCTGTCATCAAATTCGAGTAAAAACAGATTTTGTGATAAACTTAATGGAAATTGATTATAATAAATTTGAGATAACGCATCCGCTTCAGCCTGAGTAAAATAGATACGTACTTTTCCCTTTTCAATATTAGTTGACTCTATGTCCCAATATCTCTGCAAATAAGGAAGTCCGTTATAATATTGAATTGTGGGATCAAAATGAACTTCACTTTCAACATAGCCTAAATCAGTAGTATCTGCAGAATTTACTCGGTCCTGAACAGACACTAAAGGACGAAATGTACTTGTATCAAAAAAATGTGTAAAGAAAGGAAAATTTGTCAATTCACATATCGAATAACTTTGCTGATCTACCAAATCTCCTTTATCAATTTCTACTGTTAAAGCGGACATAGTACTGAAAAAACTATGTTCACCACATCTCATCCCCGATCCCTGAATGGTGTAATTTGTAGTGGATACCGGGTGAAGTTCCATAAAGGTATTGAAGGGAGTAGCGGCATCCATATCATCATCCATAAAATATAAAGTATCCGTCCCGCTATCACCCAGGTCATTTGTCCAGTCCAGTAAAATCCAATAAGGATATGTGCCTGTTAATGTGAGAGGAACCTCAACAGTACCACCATTACAGATTTCCTGATATACAGGATGACTAGTAGTTACACTCATTGCCGGAGGGAGAGTAAATGACCAAATGCCCGTTGCAGATGCATTAATATTATCACTGTTTAAACCTGTCTGAAAAAACAAAACAGAATGACGACTTGGATTAACAGGATCTGCCAGTCCTTTGGTTGCAATAATATCTTTTATTTTAACATAATCCACACAAAAAGCATCACCAAACTCCTTATGAATAATTGCATCCTGACCTGCTGCTGTTGATTCAATATAAATAAATTTTGAGGCTCCCCCATGCGCTATTAATTTACCATGTTCTTCAGCTAAAGTCTGAGTTTCGCCGGTTTTGAGAAACCACTGATATCCTCCTTCAATTGATACTGAGTCAAAGCTGTTACTTCCGTGCATAGTAATTGTTCCGTCAATATAAACATGTCCGTAACTAGCATCATTATATAGGTGCATAAAATTATCCGTATCAAGAAAATTAACATTATTATATGTTAATCCATTTCCCATGTAAATAACCTTATTAAAGTTATACCCTGTCGTATTATTATGAAAATTGATAGTACTGTTATCTGATAATACCTGCATTCCATTTGAATTTGAAATATTCCATGTAAATCCATAATAGGTATTATATCTGTCATTGCACAACATATCTATAGTCGAATTTCTAATGTCCAGGACCCTGAATTCATTTGTTCGATATGCTCTGAGTCTCGATTGAATTGTGACATTATAACCATTAGATTTAAAAATACCGGCATCGAGACAAAACCCGGTATAACAGTTCGGCACTGAATCGTGAAGATAAAAGTCATTTGTCAAAATCCATTCACCATTAGAATTGTTGAATACTACTCCGCAATTAGCAAGTCTTGTGTTATTCAAATCGATAGTATTTACATTTCCCCCTACAAAGTAGATACATCCCCGTTGATTAAAATTGCTCATATTATTATGAAGCCGATAGCTGCCCCCTACATATAATTCATCCCCTGTTATTGTTATGTCATCATAACATAAGAATGTATTGCAAAAAGCTACATTATCGATATTGCAACCATTACTTGTAGCAGAAAAGGATAAACTATCAAAAATTACTGTATCGGCCAAAGTAGGCATACAACCACTCAATGATCCAGTCAGACTAAAAGGGTCAGTAGTCCAGTGATTCGGGTTACTCCAGTCCCCCATAAAATCGGAGGGGTCAACAGCAGAAGCCCTCCAATAATACGTTGTACCATTACCCGTATTAAAATTCCAGCCACTGTTATTTCCACCATCTATACATGAGTTGGTATTAGCATTTGATCCTGTATTATTAATACTTTGGATAAAACAAGATTCAAATTCATATGAATTCATATTTAAAATTCCGGAACCAGTTCCAAGAGAGCGAATTGTTACAAGTTGGTTACAGTTTCCTTTTGCAATAAGCGAGTCGGTAACAGTCAGATTTTTTATCTCACAAGTATTGCCAGCATGAAGAATTAATTTCCCCGAATAATTAGTCATAGAGCCAGTGATCTGCATATTATTAGCTCGAAAAGTGACATCTCCCAACACCTCTAAATCACCACGTAATTGTGAAAGGACCCCGTCAAAAATTAGCTGAACACCATTGCTGTATACATTAGGAAGATAAACTGTATTAGAATAAGAGTACTCTTTTTGTTTCCTAAGAGATACAGAACCCGCTGTTTGTACAAAATTAAAAGTAGTGTTGCCCTTATAATTAATCAAGGTACCACCAAAATCATAGAATACTCCCTGTAAATCAACCTGAACATTGTTCAAATCACGCTCACCCAAAGATAAAACTTCAGTAGTTATGTTGATATTTGATGCTCTTACAGTTGAATATAACCACCCATGCACTTCCTTGGCTTCCAGGTCATCAGCAATGATATAATCTGAATGTTTCCAGAAAATAACCTCCGGCATAATTACACCATCACTTACAAGACTGTCATTCAAACCATACATAACAATACTCTGACCAGGAAGTATACTAACCATAACAGAATTTAGAAAACAAGATCCGTAAATATGTAACTGATTATTTAAATCAATTGTAGAACCCACAGAAGTACCTGCCTCCCAATACAAATTAAGACATTTTGCTTCAACATCGATATTTACATCTTTGTTTAAAACAGGAAAACTTGTAGAATCAAAATAAACATCTACAAAGGGTGTAGGTATACAATTTAATGTGTTAGTTGTCCATGTGCTACCATTCCAAACTTCCCAATTGTTTGGGTCACTCCATAGCTGATTACCACTATCAGAAAAGCGCATTTTATTAGTACTAACAGACTGAAAATTCCATAGACCACTATTACCCCCACCGTCAATTCCATTTGTTATGTTATAGGTTCTCCCTCCACTGATATCACAATCCATATCCTGCAGAATGACCTGATTAAGATTTAACTGACCACTGTTCTTTTTGCGGATTAATCCTGTATTTTTTGCAAAACCACGAAGTGTTATGAAATCGAAACAATTTACAGGAGAGTTAAAAATATCAATTTCCAGATAATCATTATTAATGGCATTATTACTATTGAAAAAATGCTCAAAAGAAGGGGCAAGATATAAGTCTGAAATACTAAATTGAGCATCAATAAAATAGGTTGATGCATCTGTTTTCAGATAATTAAGACTAGTATATCCCCCAAGACTTATCTGATTTTTACAAGATACTGAATCGTAATTCAAGCCTTGGCCAAAAAATCCATATTGTTTTGAATTACTTGTCTGATTAAAATGTAAATGAGAGCCAAGTGCTGAAAATGAAGAAAAATTTGAAAGAGAGGTATCAAAATCCACCCACCATCCTTTAGCGTCACCTCCATTATAACCACAAAGAAAAATATCAGAACTGTCAATGTTGATTCCCCGAGTGGAAGATCCGTTTACAGAGTAGAAGAAATCAGTCTTTAAAACCTGTTTGTTCGTATTTAAAGTTCCATTTAATAAATGAATACATCCGGTTGGAAAATTCCAATCCCAATTAATAGTGTCTGAAAGATGATCATCTACAATAAAAGAATCCTGCAGTTCCCACTCCGTTAGTGAACCTCCATCAAATTCAACCTGTAACAACTCAAGTGAATTACCAGCCAAGCGTATTGTTTCTTTACCTGCTTTTACAGATCTGAATCTTAAAGTACCACGAAAATTAAAGAATGTGTTTATTGAAAGTTCCAGAGAACCATAAATATCTAAGGTCTGAGTCGTTCCACTGACGAAAATTAAAGGTGAGGTATTATTTATGAGAGGGTCAACCCAAAAATTATTACAATTAGCACTGGCAAGAATTGTGATTGTTGTGGGATTCCCAACATTCATAACACTTGCATCAAAAAAAACATTATCGGTAGAAATAGGGACCTGTAAAGCAGTTGGTCCGGTTGGACTACCTATTGCCCATTTCAACTGATCGTTCAAATCTCCGTCACCACCTTTCCAATAAAAGTCAGATGCAAAAACTTTAACAGATATAAGAAACAGAATTATAATAATATAAATCTTCTTCATCTAACATGTTTTAGAGTTTAATTCCTTAATCAAGGATATTAAAAAATTAAACTATTTTGCATAAGGGGTAGTGTAAAGGCAAATTGTTTATAAAAGCAAATTTTATAAATTACGCAAATAACATGTATAGTTCTTGATGTTAAAAAAAATTAACATAGGATACAACAATGTTAAAGGTATAAATTTTTCTAAAGAACAACAAACTTTTAGGTATATTCCAAATATTAAATTTTTAATAATTTATCTACCAACCAATTATTTTGGAAATTAAACTAATCAAAAAAAAGTTTTTTATATATACTTCTTAACCTGGTTTTATTTGTGTTAACCCTTATTTTTGTGCTTCCCAATTATTCCTTCACTTAACATCCTGTAAATTTTTTGATATTCCGGATATCCGGATAAAAATTGAAGGTGTAATTCTATTGTATTCTTATCCCCTCTCTTTGCCGGGCCTGTTTGCATTTCATCAGGTTGGTATTCCTGTACTTTTCCGGCAGTTTCTTCAATCAATGCTTTTAAAATATCAAAAGCAATATTATGATCTTCACAGATATCTTGTGCAATACTATATAGATAGTTGCTGAAATTGTTGACAATAACAGCTGCAACATGAATTATTGATCTTTGCTTATCATTTGTCAGAAAAATATTAGGACAAATTGTTTTAGCAAGTCCGACCAATTCCCTTTCAGTATTTTCAGAATTTCCATAAATACAAAACGGGAGTTTATCAAAATTTGCTTCTTTTTGCAAAGAAAATGTTTGTAAAGGATAGAATACTCCGTAATTATCAAAATAAGGTTCAAAAATACTACACTTAACAGACCCTGATGTATGCGCTATGATTTTTTTTTGTTTGTTCAAAAAAGAAATATCAGCAGCCATTTTTTCCAATCCATTATCACTGATTGCCAGGATATACAGTTCAGCTTCATTTGACAAATCCTCCACTTTATTGATTGCTTCACTGTTTGTTAAATCAGCAAGCAAATCAGCTTTTTCTTTTTTTCTGCTATAAACCTGACAGATTATGTGACCAAAACTGAATAGTTCTTGAGCAAGATGAAAACCTACATTTCCGGAACCTATAATTGTAATTTTTTTATTCATCCTGTAATTTTTATCAATTTAATCCCTTCTGATTACATTCTTTCCAAAAATAGATTTTATGAGGTAATAACAGTATTCGCTGTGTATCTGTTGTTTTGCATCCTGAGGAGATTCTTTTTCCATGCCGAAGCGTTGCAATTGACCTTTAATCTTTTCATTTTTCAAGCCTGCACCACCAAAGGTAAGTTGAAAGTTTTCATCTTTCAGTATTCTTTCAAAAAAAGCTGCTGAAACCCCCGAATCTGTAAATGGAAAAGCAAAGGCCTTATAGTCCAATCCAAAGTTCTTACAAAGAAACTCCTGACTCAATACAGTTTGCTCAATTTGTTTATCAGGACTTAGTTTGTTGTATGTAGGATGGTTTTGACTATGACTGCCAAAAGTAAAACCATCAGATATCATTTCAACAATTTGAGGAGTAGTCAAATAAGGTTTTTTTTCCTTTAGAAAGTTGTCGAAATCCATCCCGCACTCCTCCCCTATTTCATCTAACAAAGTTTCCTGATTCCATCTTACGCTCAATAAGCTTTCTTTAGTATTTCGAAAAGGAAGTTTGTGTTCTTTGAATTTATGCCTTAAAAGCTTCTCTGCCGATTCACTTTTTTGTAAATGACTGATCAGCAAACTCGATTTATACCTGAACATCAAACCTTTATTATCTACAAAATCAGAGTTCAAAAAAAAAGTGGCAGGAATTCCTTTTTGTTTTAAAATTGGGGCAATAATGCTGTAACATTCAGATAATCCATCATCAAAACTAAGAAAAAAAGATTTTTCAGGAAGTAACTTATCTCCCTCTATATGTTCTGTTAACTGATGTAAATCTACAGGTCTGTAATGTTTCAGAATATACTCCAAGTCCTTGATAAACAATCTGGAGTTCCGTACATGATACAAATGTTGAATATGTGGCAGTTCATCATCACTTACTGTATGATAAAAGGGCATAAATAACCTTTTAGAGCTAAGTTTCATAAGGAAAGCTAATGAAAGACAGCCCGAAAAAGAGTTGAGACTTCTGATTAATGCTTTTTTCAGCATCTGATTCAGACTTCTTCTTTTCTAAAAGAAAGCTCAGAGGCTGAACAATTTGCCTGACCATTGAGGACCGCACCCATATCTATCTGAAGACTCTGATATTTGATATTCCCTAAGACAATTGACGTTTGCATAAGATGAATTTTTTCTTTTGCAACTATATTGCCCTCAACAATTCCTTCGGAAATAATGTTTTTACAGATAATATCACCTATTATTTTGGCTGTTGACGACATAACCAATCGTCCGCCACAGGTTACATCACCATGAATCAAACCTTCAAGTCTAATATTTGAATCAACTTTTACTGTGCCCTCTATAGTTGTCCCTTGTGCAATATTACAAACCTCCAATATAGAACCGTTGGTTTTAGTCTTAGTGTTTGATACGTTGGTTTTACTATTATTGCCAAACATAATTATAGTCTGTATGTATTAAAATGATAAAATAAATTCGTGATATTAACTAATATTAAAGGTAGAAAAAAACATTGATATTTTATGTTTTCTCCTTTTTTGATTGTAATTTTAATTAAAGCAATCCTACAATACTGATCCTGTTTCAGACAACAAAATATAAGCTTTACCGTTATTATATATTATAACTATTTTTTATACGTTAATTTCACAAAATGAAAACTATAATTTTGTTATTATCCACTACAACTGTTCTTTTTGGTCAGCCCAACTTTAGCTCTGTCATTTCTGCCGTTAAAGCTGGAAATGTTTCAGCGATCAGTAGTTTCATGGATTCAAATGTTGAGGTGACGGTAGGCGAAGATGACGGAACTTATACCAAATTACAGGCCACTGATGTTGTTAAAGCATTTTTTGTAAAAAACAGCCCTTCGAATTGTTCTATGATACATAGCGGTGCTGCACGTGACGGGGGTTCTTATTATTGTATAGGAAATCTCCTTGCAGGAAACAATAAATTCAGAATTTATATTTTTTTCAAAAAAGTCGGAGCTACTTACTTAATTCAGGAAATGAGATTTGAAGAAGATTAAAATTACACTATAAACAAATAATTACTCAAAAGTAAAAGCGAAATTCATTTACATGAATTTCGCTTTTTTTCTGCTTTTTTATATTTAAGAGAATGTAAGAGACAAATTGCCTACTCTTCCTCCTTTACCTCAGCAGCAGCTTCTTCCTTTACTTCAGGAGCAGCTTCTTCCTTTACTTCAGGAGCAGCCTCTTCCTTTACTTCAGGAGCAGCTTCTTCTGTTACTTCAGCAGCAGCTTCTTCTTGAGTTTCTTCTGCTTCAGGTTCTTCAACTACTTTGACAGGTGCAACGCCAAAGATTTTCACACGACGGGCTTCAATTTCAGCTTTCGTGGCATCTTTGCGTTTATCAATTTTAACTTCTTTAGCAGCAATCCAGTCAGCGAGTAGTTTGTCTGCCGTTTCCTGATCCATAGCCCCTTTAGTAACACCTCTTTGAAGATGTTTTCTGTAATACACACCTTTTAGTTTAAGGATTGCACGAACAGTGTCAGTAGGTTGAGCACCTTTCATTAGCCAAGAATAAGCAGCATCGCTGTTTAATTCAATAGTAGCAGGTACTGTAAGAGGATTATAAATTCCTAATTTTTCAATAAACTTTCCGTCGCGCGGTGCTCTAGCATCTGCGGCAACAATTTGATAGAAAGGTCTTTTTTTGCGACCCTTTCTCTGTAAACGGATTTTTAAAGCCATTTTGTTTTAACTTTTTTTAGTCAAAAATACCCTGTTTAGCCTGATAAACAAGTAACAGGATTTATATTAGAATGCAAAGATATGTTTTTATTTCAGTTTAACAAAACTTTTCCCTTCGTACCTGATTATATTTGATATGTTTTATCATTTACAATGCTCATTATTTAGGATATACTTTTTTTTATAATAAAAACCCTACCTAAACATTAAGTTTTTTAACCTTTACTAAACTAAAAAGTTCTGATTTTCTTTGTATAATTGTATCACTATTTTTTCTTTAAAACATAATAACATGTCTGTAAAACTGTTTTCATATATTATTACCTTACTATTTTTTTGCCATTCTGAAATTATTGCACAGGGTATTAAATTCCAAAAGGGGACATGGGAAGAAGTTTTACAAAAAGCTAAAGAAAAAAACAAACCCATCTTTGTAGATGCCTATACCACTTGGTGTGGCCCATGTAAATGGATGTCCAAAAATACTTTTACCAAAAAAGAAGTCGGTGATTACCTTAATAAAAACTTTATTCCCTACAAAATGGATATGGAAAAAGGGGAAGGTCCTGAATTTGCAAAAATACATAAAGTTGCAGCATATCCTACCTTATTATTTTTTTCCTCTGAGGGTAATATAATTCACAAAGGAGTAGGTGCAAGGGACGCAGAACAACTATTGTCTCTTTGCAATGATGCGATAAATCCCGAGAAACAATTATCAGGATATATCAAAAAATATGAGGCTGGTATCCGTGATAAAGATTTTTTGTATGATTACATCCTTGTTTTATCAGGAATTGGAGATGATTTTTCAGATACATTTGATGAATATTGGGATATTTTGTCAGATAAGGAAAAACAAACTGAAAAAGTCCTGAATTTAATGGCGGTGGCCAGTAATTATTTCAGCGATTTCAAAAACCCTTTATTTCAGTATTTATTGAAATACAAAACTCAATACATAAATTCCAGTACCTTAGAATTGGTAAATGATTATTTTAATAGTTGCTTTGTTCGTTCTCTTTATGGAATTGCGAGAAATACTGACAAAAAAGAGCAAAAGAAAATAAGTAAAGAACTACTTGAAATTTTCCCTGAAAAGAAAAAAGAATTTACAAAAAGATTGGCTTACATACAGTCTGCTCTTGAAACACCTCCTGACATCAAAAAAATTAACAAAACTCAATCTGCCTATTTAAAAATTTCATCCGATTCAGATGAACTCAATGAAGCAGCCTGGAAAGTTTACAAATCTGAAGACGATCCCGAAAGAATAAAGAAGGCACTCGAATGGGTCAACAAATCCATTGAGATTAATTCATCTTTCAACAACTTAGATACAAAAGCCGCTCTGTTATATAAGATAAGAGACTATGAGTCTGCAAAAACTTTTGCAGAAAAAGCACTGAAAGCTGCCTCTGAAGAAGGCAATGATATCCCTACTGAAGATACGGTAAAACTTCTAGAAAATATTGAGCTCAAACTTAGTAAACAGTAAAAATTTGCAAATCTAATTTTAGGGACTGACTTATTACTTATTACTTTTCTTCAATGTAAAACCAAAAGTTGAACCCACTGAAATATCAGACCTTACATTTATTATTTGTTGATGTGCTTCCATAATGTGCTTGACAATTGCAAGGCCAAGGCCAGTCCCTCCTTCTGTTCTTGAACGGCCTTTATCTACACGATAAAATCTTTCAAATAACCTGGGTAAATGTTTCTGCGAAATGCCTTTGCCATCATCAGTAACTTCAATTAAAACATTATCATCAAGATCAAAGAAACTGATTTCCGTTTTCCCTCCTTCCTTGCCGTATTTAATAGAATTGCTAATCAGGTTGACCAACACACGCCTGATACTTTCCACGTCAGAAAAAACAAAAACCGGCTTTTGATTAAAGTCCTTTAATTTAAGATTAATATTCTTTTCAGATGCCTTAAGTCTGGAATCCTCTAATACATCACTTATCAGTTTTACAATATCATAATTGACCATTTCCAACTGAAGTTTCCCGGCTTCAAACTTTGAAATATATCCTAAGTCGGCCACAATATTTGCCATTCTTTCTGTATTGTTTGCCGCATATTTAAGATATTTATGGTTGATCTCAGGGTCAGTCATTCCGCCATCTAAAAGGGTGTGGAGATAGCCCTGAATATTAAAAATCGGAGTCTTTAGCTCGTGAGATACATTTCCAATAAATTCCCTCCGGTATTCTTCCATTTTTTTCAAGCTTGAAATTTCTTCTGTCCAGTTCTCGGCCCATTCTATTACCTCCTCTTCTACTTCCTTAATTATCTGCTTGTTCATATCTACCTGTTCAGCCTTTGATTCCCCTGATAGTTTCAGGCTGTGAATGGTTTTATAAATCAGTTTTATTTTTTTGTAAATAAAATGGTTTAGCGCCTTATAGCCTGAAAAAAAACTAATAAATAATAACGTCAATGGCAAAATAAACAATAAATACCAACTGATACTTTCCGGCCAAATCATTTTAATGACCAGGGAAAAAAGGAATAAGATTACAGTATTATTAATTGCTATTGACCAGGCTAGTTGCTTAGGGTTAGGGTTTTGATTTGTAAAAAAAAGCATTTTATTGTTCTTAATTTAAAAAATTATATAACCTCTATTATCATTTCTTCTTTTTTTTAAATGATTCGATATAAAATCAGAATTCAAACTTATAACCAATACCTTTTATTGTCTTGATATAACCCTCTCCTACTTTTTCACGTATCTTTCTGATATGCACATCAATTGTTCTGTTACCAACAATTATATCAGATCCCCATATTTTATTAAAAATTTCATCTCTCGAAAATACTTTACCAGGTTTTGAAGCCAGTAAAAAAAGTAATTCAAACTCCTTCTTAGGCAATATTATCTTATTCTCCATGCCCTGTTTAGTTACCACATATTGCTCTCTGTTTATGTCAAGGTCGGCAATTTGTATCAAATCCCTGTTCCCTTTGGTTAGGTTCTGTTTCTTGCTGAAACGACGAAGTAAACCATACACCCTACTTATCAAGACCCTTGGCCGGATAGGCTTTGTGATATAATCATCTCCTCCTACTTCAAAACCAACAATTTGAGAATAATCTTCAGACCTTGCAGTAAGAAAAGCAATGATGGTGTTTTCAAATTCAGAAATAGCACGCAGTTCTCTACATACTTCTATACCATCCATACCGGGCATCATTATATCTAACAGGATAAGGTGCGGCATGACTTCCTTTGCTTTTTTGATCGCATCCATACCATTTGATGCTGATGATACTTCAAAACCTTCTTTTTTAAGATTATAACAGACAAATTCTAAAATGTCGGGTTCATCATCTGCTATTAGTATTCTGTATGAAGTGGTATCCATTTTTTGTTTTTTTTGATTATTAAAATTTACGATAGTTTAATGCATAAATTTAATTAATCTTTTTATTATATCAACAAAATTCAATGTAATCAAATTTTTTAATTTATGTTAATTTAAGGTTAAGTAGTTAGCCATTCAATTCATATTTATATTTTAGCACTTAAATATTGACAATATAATTTTTTGATTCTTATACCTATATTATAACTGTCTTATTTAATAATTTAATAAATATAAAAAAAGGTAAATATAGTTTCCTATGATAAATAAAGAGAATTATTGTTCTGTTGTAGAAAAAACTTCTTTTAAGAAGGCTACTTTAGTTGCCGTTTCCAAAACCAAACCCAATGAAGACATTCTCCTTTTATACAATGAAGGGCAACGTATCTTTGGGGAAAACAGAGTAAAGGAAATGGTTGAAAAAAACACGGTTTTACCCAAGGACATTCAGTGGCATATGATTGGTTCGCTACAACGCAAAAAAGTTAAACTTATTGCTCCATTTGTCTCTTTAATCCATTCTGTTGACAGTTTTAACCTTCTATCGGAAATAAACAAACAGGCTGCTAAAAACAACAGGACAATTAATTGTCTTCTTCAATTTCATATTGCACAAGAATACACCAAGTCGGGACTTTCTTTATTAGAAGCTATTCAAATATTGAATTCTGATGATTTTCAGACTATGGATAACATAAGTATTGTTGGAGTGATGGGTATGGCCACCTTTACCTCTAATATGATACAGGTACGCAATGAGTTCAAGCAGTTGAAAAATTATTTTGACGAATTAAAAAATAATTATTTTAATGATAACGATTCTTTTAATGTAGTATCAATGGGTATGTCAGGTGATTTTGATATTGCCCTTGAAGAAGGAAGTACAATGGTCAGAGTGGGTTCTTTATTATTTGGATCAAGAACCAAATGATATTGTAGTACTGATTTTAAACTGCTGATTTTTATGTTAATTTTTGAATAATGAAATTACTTCATTTTATAATTATTCCGGGTTTCTGTTTTGGCTTTTGGAATTGCAATCTTAACAAAGATATGCCTTTAAAGAAGGTAGCTGATAAATTACAAGGGACATGGATCAATAAGAAAGTGCTTGAATCATACAGCCTCAATCAAACAGATAAACAAAATAATTCTTCTGTACCTTTTTTGATAATTAACAAAGAAATTTTATCCGGTAAATCTAAAGTACTTATTCATTTTCAGAATGGAGATTATTGGTTGTTAAAAAGAGACGAACAAGGCTTGTATATCTCCAATATATATAATCAAAAAATAATAATAAATTTAAAGTTTTTTCAAACTAAAAAAATTAGATTAGGGCATGAACTTTTTGTTCTTTATGATTTTGACATTAACAAAACCGATCGATTTTATTAAGCAAATTTATCAATTTATAGTTGGATAACTATTGAATATAGAGCTAAGGTTGATAAGAATGCTTGCTTACTTTATAGTTAAAATCATCTAGAATTATATCATAAGTAGAATGCACTAAACCTGTTTTCATTTCCGCAAAAAAAAGTCCCCGCAGGAAAGGTAATCGCCGTAGCCCCTTCTTTTAAGTTGGTATTGATTAATGTTCCATAGGCATCTTTGTGATTTGAGATCGCGGCTAAAAACCGGTGAGGAAACCTTCTTTTTCCGACATAGGCAAAAATTGCATCTGATTTACTGGAAAATTTTATTAGTGCATCTATCTCTCCTACAGTAGCAACTGGTTTGTTATTATTTTTACTGAAATTTATTAGGGTTCCTGCATCAATGGTTTTCTCTCCGGTAATCCATTGCATAGTGGTTTCATCGTGACCAAATTTTTTGCCATTCCACTCTGAGTCTGTAAAATAAACTATACTATTTGCTTGTATAGGCTTCATAGCCATAATGCTGAAACTATCATTTTCTATAGAATTGAAACCAATAAAAGCTATATCCCCTTTATTAATAACATTCTTTGTATTCAACAATAAAAAATAGGATAAAATAAGTGTAGAGACTGGTAATAATAGAATAATAATTTTCATAGTTTTTTTTATTTACCACAAAAATATATCTTTATTGTTACTCAATGATAAATAAAAAATTAATTTAAGGTTAATAAAAAACACCCTTGAAAGAATTATCAAGGGTGTTTAATATTTTTTTGTTGAAAAGCCTATTATTTTGCTTCATCTCTTAATGCTCTTCTAAGTATTTTACCCACATTGGTTTTTGGCAACTCTTTGCGAAACTCAATATGTTTAGGCTTTTTATACCCGGTAAAGTTTTCTGTATTGAACTTTCTTAACTCATCCTCTGTAAGGGTATCATCTTTCTTAACGACAAAGATCTTTACAGCTTCAGTAGATTTTTCGTCGGGAACTCCTACTGCTGCCACTTCCAGCACTTTAGGGTGTGAGGCTATTACATCTTCTATCTCGTTGGGATAGACATTGAAGCCGGATACCAGTATCATATCTTTTATTCTGTCAACAATTTTAAAAAAACCATCCTCCATCATTATGCCGACATCACCGGTCTTTAGCCAACCGTCCTCAGTAAACACTTCTGCAGTTGCTTCAGGACGATTATAGTATCCTTTCATAACCTGAGGTGCCTTAACCTGAATCTCTCCTCTGTCGCCACCAGGTCCTTGTATAGTCCCGTCCTCAGACATAATTCGTACATAGGTAGAGGATACAGGCAAACCTATTGTCCCTACTTTTACATTGCCAAAAGGATTGGCACTGATAACCGGAGCAGTCTCTGTCATTCCATATCCCTCTATCAGATCATTCCCTGTAACTTCTTTCCATCGCTTGGCAACAGGTCCCTGTATGGCCATTGCACCACCGATCACAAATTTAAGATTCGAAAAATCCAGGGCCCTGAAATCATCATTATTCAATAAAGCATTGAATAAGGTATTGACACCGCTCATAAGACTTGGGTTAGTCCGCGCAATTACATCTGTAAGTCCGGGAATATCTCTCGGATTAGGCACCAATACGTTCAAAGCACCGAAATTGGCCATACACAGACAATTTACAGTAAAAGAAAAAATATGATACATCGGAAGGGGCGTCAGCATCACTTCCTGTCCTTCTTTCATATCGGCATTACCCAGCCAGGCACGCATCTGTATCATGTTGTACAGCAGATTGGTATTCGTCAGCACGGCACCTTTTGCTACTCCTGTAGTTCCACCAGTATATTGTATGCAGACCATATCGTCTTTTTCAGAGGAATATCTTGTAACTTTTTTGCCGGTGCCCGCCTTGATTGCAGCAGGGAATTTTACGGCGCCCGGCAAACTGAATTTCTTCACCATACCTCTGAATTTAAGTACAGTATTTATTACAAAACCTTTTACTCCACCAAACATACCACCAATAGAGGCTGTAATGACATGTTTAACTTCTGTTTCCTTTATTACTTTTTCCAGTTCATGGGCAAAGTTCTCTGCTATAATTACTGCCTTTACTCCGGCATCATTGAACTGATGTTTGATTTCTCGCCCGGTATACAAAGGATTGGTGTTTACTGCAATGAACCCTCCGCGCATAATGCCGAACAAGGCAACAGGATACTGCACTATATTAGGAAGCATTATGGCTACCTTATCGCCTTTCTGAAGCCCCAAAGACTGAAGATATCCGGCCATTGCATCTGCCTGAGCATCCACATCACCATAAGTCAGGGTTTTCTGACTACTACCTATCAGACAGGTATAAGCCGGTTTTTCTTTAAATTTTTTCAGATTTTCATCTATAAAACTTATAAGAGTATCAAATTCGTCAATGTTTACATCGTGCGGGACATTTTCAGGATAGCTTTTTAGCCAGACACGTTCTGTGGTAGTCATAATTAATTGTTTATAATTGGATGATTAATAAAAATAATGTTAACTGATGCTTCTCAAAAAGTTGGATAAAAGATAGGAACTTTTTCTTTTTTATTCAACTGTTGTTCAATTTTATTTAAATATTCTGCCAGGACAGCTTCGCTTCTTCCCTTTATTTACTATTACTAATTTGATTAAGATAATTTTGAGCATCCTTATTACCGGGGGCTATCTGTAAAACCATTTTAAAATCTGCGATCGCTTTTCCGTTCTGACCACTCTGACTATAGGCTAAACCTCGGTTGTTTAAGGCATTTATATTGTTAGGATTGTATCTCAAGCCCTCTGTAAAGTCTGCAATTGCCTTTTCTCTTTGTCCTGTTTTATTGTAGGATAATCCTCGGTTTACCAACGCTTTTTCAATTTGTTGCGGGTTAAATTTGATGGCATTTGTATAGTCGTTGATGGCATTTGTATGATCTCCCAAAATGCTATAAGTGATTGCCCGGTTAAAATACGTGCTTCCTTTATTGGGTTTTAGTTCCAATGCCTTATTATAATTTTTTAATGCCTCCTTGAAAAGCTTATTTGCCTCTCCGGCTTGCCCTTTTATTTGTAAATCATAGCCCCGTTTACCATAGGTATTTCCCATGCCCTCATATACCTCTGCCCTGTTTGAACCCAACTGTGCAGCTTTTTTGAAATCCTCGAATGCCTTGTCTATATATTGCATTGCTTCCGCTGGGGTTTTTGCCTTTTCTGACATTTTTCCATAAAAATTTCCCCGAATACTCAGGGGCTGTTCCATGTTCTGTTGCAATATTTTTCCATCTAACAAATGCAATTCTATTACATTGGTCCAAAGAGTTTCACTGTCCTCCCAGGTTTCTATCTGCTGAATCGTTTTGGGAATTAATAATCCACAAAATACCAACATCAACACATAGGCAGGCAGCTGAAGATTCTTTTTTACAAATTCCTGAACCAACATCACAAAAATAAAAGCAAATCCAATATAAGGAAGATAGGTATATCTGTCGGCCATCAAAACTACTCCCACAGATAAAAATTGCAACACCAGAATTACAGTTACCAGATAAAATCCAATTCCTACCAATATGCTTTTTGTGTATTTGATGCTGAAAGCAGCCCCTGCCAAAATCATTGAGGTAATAACCGGAACAAAACTGAACCAACTACTTTTGTCATAGGTGGGCTGATCAGGATAGGGATAAAATGTGCATAAACCTGAAGGAACAAAGAATTTTATAATGTATTCTGTAAACCCGTAACAGGCAAACTGAAAACGCTGTAGCAAACTGAAAGTATCAAATTTGTTGATAGCTACCGAATCGGAAGTCTTTTCCAACATACCGTAAAAATCACCTCCGGCCTGTACCTTAGCTGCTATAATGCCGAATAACAGCGATACCGTAAAAAAGGGAATGAAATGCAGGAAAATTTTTGGAGAAAATATCTTTTTCAATGAAGCCATATTGTCCTCCGAGT
The DNA here is from genome assembly GCA_905480075.1 of uncultured Aureispira sp. Taxonomy (GTDB): domain Bacteria; phylum Bacteroidota; class Bacteroidia; order Chitinophagales; family Saprospiraceae; genus Aureispira. Next base: position 32,392 of record CAJQOX010000010.1, read on the forward strand.
TGTCGTTCCAGAAATACAAAAGAACCAGTACAGGAGAAAACACCACCGCCATCGCCTTCGACAAACAGGACATGACGAAAAATATCATAGTAAAAACCAACCATTTTTTTGCCTTGCTGTCCAGGTACTTTGTATAGGTCAGCAAACCAAGCAAAAAGAAAAACACATACTGTACATCCTTGCGCTCAGAAACCCAGGCTACCGATTCGACATGCATGGGATGCAAAGCAAAAATTGCCGCCACAACAATCTATGCCAGCAAATTTTTCCTGCTCATCCAATATATCAGCAGTAAAACCAAAATGGAATTGAGAATATGAAGGTAGATATTCCACCTTATAAATGGTTCTGCAGATATTCCGTTCATGCATTCAGAACATACATTATTATTCCATCGCATCGTCAATATCGTCAAAGGATGGTAATTCAAAGATACTATCCTTTTGAATACGTCTCCCGTAGTAGTTGTGTATGCTCCCGGTTCTGTATTCAGTGTCCTGACTTGTGATATATCACTATCGGCCCGAATCAGATTATTGTCTATTACATAGGCATAATCATCCCAATCCACAAATTCATTGTCCAATGCCCCTGCATATACAAAATAAGTGGTCAAGGCAAGAACAAGACAAGCTAAAATCAAAAATATATGTTTTGGGTCTTTCTTCTTTTCAGTAATTACCTTTTTTTTGCTGACGGTTTTTTTTACTTTCTTTTCAGACTTTGCAGAGGATTTAGTGCCCTTTTTTACTCCTTTCTTTGATGATTTTTTCTTTTTTGCTGCCATATTTGTTGTTCTTGAGAAAAAATAATTTGTTATCCGGCAATTATTTATTAAAAATATTCTGTGAAGCTTTGTCTTTTATTCTAATAAAAGAATCATCAATATTTATTATCATTGCAATATGGTTACAAATTTAAACGATTTGTACTATTTTAAACTATCATTGTCAAAAAAAATCATTAACATTTTAATATCGTACATTTCCTATGGATTTTATGACGCAGTTACCTGAATTGGCTCAAAATCTCGAAGATGGAAAATTATTGCTTTATCCCACAGAAACAATCTGGGGCATTGGTTGTGATGCTACGAATGAACTGGCAATTCAGAAGATAAATTTTTTAAAAAACAGATCGGAAGATAAAAGCTTTATACTTCTTGTTGATGACCTTCCCATGTTATCACATTATATACCGTATATTCCACCCAAAGCAAGAAATCTGATTGCTTATCACAGCAGACCTCTCACCATTATTTACGAAAACACCAAAAATCTGCCACTTTCTTTACTCGCTGAGGATGGATCAATTGCTATCCGAGTAACTTTAGATCCTTTTTGCAAGGCTTTATTGAACGCTTTTGGCAAACCAATTGTTTCTACTTCAGCAAACATCAGCGGGCAGCCTTTCCCTTCCTGCTTTCAGGATATTAATCCTTTGATTAAAAAGGGAGTCGATTGTATTGCCCAACACCGACTTGATGAAAAATCTGATGCCACCCCATCGGTAATTGTTAAAGTAGTGGATGATGAGGATTTGATCTTTATTCGTAAATAATTTTTACTTTTTTCTTTTATGAAATTTGAAATCAAAGCACACGAAAAATTACTCTTCTCCATGTTGAGTGAATCTGCAAAATCACTTGGCTTTCCTTGCTATGTGATTGGAGGCTATGTAAGGGACCGCCTACTTGACAGACCATCAAAAGATGTCGATGTGGTCTGTGTGGGTTCGGGAATCAAACTGGCAAAAAATCTTGCGTCTAAATTATCTCCAAAACCTAAAGTAGTTGTTTTTAAACGCTTTGGCACAGCTATGCTTAATTTCAAAGGGATCGAAGTGGAATTTGTCGGTGCACGAAAAGAATCTTATCGTAAAGATTCCAGAAAACCTACTGTAGAAAACGGTACATTGGAAGATGATCAGAACAGAAGGGATTTTACTATTAATGCCCTTGCTGTCAGCCTCAATGAAGCTGATTTTGGTGCCCTCGTCGATCCTTTCGGTGGCCTTGCCCATCTTGATGAAAAATTAATAAAAACTCCCCTTGACCCTGATGTCACTTTCTCTGATGATCCACTTCGCATGATGCGGGCTATCCGCTTTGCTACACAACTCAATTTCACCATCGACCCAGTCACTCTGCAATCTATTGCCAATCAGAAGAAACGTATAAAAATTATCTCGCAGGAACGGATTACTACTGAACTGCAAAAAATAATGGCTTCGCCTAAACCATCTGTTGGATACAAATTGCTTTTTGATACGGGCTTACTCGAAATAATTTTTCCCGCACTTTACAAAATGCAGGGCGTTGAATACATAAATGGTCAGGGACATAAAGACAATTTTTACCATACCGTTCAGGTACTCGATAATGTCGCCGGTGTCTCAGACAATATCTGGTTGAGATGGGTGGCCGTTCTTCATGATATTGCAAAACCTCTGTGCAAACGCTTTGTCAAAGGGCAAGGATGGACCTTTCACGGACATGAGGCTCTCGGTGCCCGTTTTGTGCCGAAGTTCTTCAGAAGAATGAAATTGCCGATGGGACAGGAAATGAAATATGTTCAGAAACTCGTCGCCCTGCATCAAAGGCCTGTTGTACTTACCAAAGAAGAAATAACTGATTCTGCAGTCAGACGACTGCTTTTTGAAGCCGGGGAGGATATCGATGACCTCATCCTTTTCTGTGGCGCCGATTCTACATCTAAATTCCAATGGAAACTGGATAAATATGCAAAAAGCCTTAAGGTACTCAAGGAAAAAATATCAGAACTCGAAGAAAAAGACCGGCTCAGAAACTGGGAACCGCCTATATCGGGTGATCTTATTATGGAAACTTTTGGTCTGAAACCATGTAGAGAGGTAGGAATCATAAAAAATAGTATTCGTGAAGCTATTTTAGATGGCGATATCAATAATGACTATGATGAAGCATTTCATTTTATGGTTGAAAAAGCTAAAAATTTAGGACTCTTCCTAAAATAAATTTGATTATGAAAAAAGATTATTTTTGTTTTTATTTTTAACATTTTTTGAATCTATCAATTCATGTGATTCTTTTATCAATATACACCTTGTTATAAGTAGACTGCAGAATATTTTTCTGAATCAGTTTTCACCTGACACTATTTGTCTGAGCCCCTCATTAATTACGCCTCCTCTTGCAAGTCCATCTGAAGGATATTTTTGTAAAGGGTTAGGTTTATTTTTCTTTAAACCTTTATAAGCAGGTCCGGGCACACATACAATTTTTTATAGTGTAAATAACCTATTTAATTCTAGCACATTAAATTCCATAAAAATTACGGTTGAGACTTGTACTTATTTTTCTGATATAATTTCTGCAAATGATGTGATGATATTTCACACCCCGAGCAATGGAACTTTAAACGTTATTCAGAAGAATTATCTATATGACAGTAGGATTGTATTTGATATTTCAGGAAAAGTTCTGTTGAATGAAAAACTGAATTCAGCAAATCAAAAATTCAAATTATCAGATTTTAAAGGTATTTCTTTAATTAAATTAAACGCTTCAAAAAAACTAAAGATTTTAGATTGCTGATACAATAATAAATGATGAAAATAAATATGGTAATCAGTGTTTTATAACTACATTATTAAATTGTAAAATAAATTTTATTATTTCATTAATTACACATTTTTTGTTATTTTGTGGAAGAAAATTAAATGTTTATAACCTAAACCCTTGATTCATTTATTTTCTTTCACTTAATTACACAACCTGATTCCAATGCCAGGGCTAACTATCTGTAACACCCAATTAATAATTTTATTTTTTTTTACTACATTTTTTTACTCATACTCACAAACACCAGGTAATGTATCCTCTAATCTTGAGCTTTGGTTCAAAGCAGACGCAGGTATTAACGAGGGCTCCGTCAATTCCTGGTCCGACCAATCCGGAAACAATTTCGATATCTTACAGGGTGGAGTAACTGAACAGCCCAACCGGCTTTCGTCTTCTGTAAATTATAACCCATCAGTAATATTTGATGGCAATTCCGACCATTTACCTATTTCCGGATTGAGTTATAATGGAACAAGTCCTCTAAATGGTTTTGCCTCTTTCGTGGTATTCAAAACTTCCTACACCAGCGGGAACTATAATAATAACTGGGCCTTTCTGGATTTTGACAGATCGGATTACTTTAACTTTTATCTGCATGGAAATGGGGCTCTTGCTGTTTCTTATAACGCTTCAGGAATAAATGATAATACTGCCGCTACAAGCCTGAATGATGGTTTTCCTCATATTGGCGTAGCACTGTATGACAATACGCTGGTTAATGATACCAGAATGATAGCGGATGGTATTCTTGATTATTCAGCAGATAGAAAAGCCTCTGGCCTTACAATTGGCTCTGCTAATACCAGATTTGGATTTATCGGAGATGGGTCTGAAGCAAATACCTTTGATGGAGGGAGAAATAATATTTATTATGACGGTTCCATTGCTGAAGTAATTTTGTATAATGAAGGTACGCTTACTGCGAATGAGATCACAAGAGTGCAGTCTTACCTTGCTGTAAAATATGGCATTACCCTTGGAAATACTGCCACTACTTTTACTTATCAGAATTCTGTTGGTACTGCTATATGGACAGGGGATCCTGTTTTCCAGAATAATGTAGCCGGTATAGGAAGAGATGATATCTCTGCATTAAATCAACAAAAATCCAAGTCCGAAAACCCGGGAGCTTTAGTGATTATGGATAAAGCTGCTGCTTTTAGTTCGGATCTGGATTTTCTGCTTTGGGGAAATGATAATGCTCCGGCCATTTTCACTACCGCAGACGCTGATCCTGCTTTCGACCAAAGACTGCAAAGAGAATGGAAAGCTGACCTTACTGGTAATCCGGGTGCGGTGACAGTTCAGTTTGTTATGCCTAATTCGGGGAATATCAATCATTATGCCCTACATGTGGATGCTGATGGAGTCTTTGCAACGGGGTCAACCAATTATTTACCCTCCTCTATCATTGCGGACACTATCACTTTTACCAATATCCCTTTTTCTGATGGTGATTTCTTTACTCTGGGCCAAAAAGATTTTGCTCCGGGAAATGTTTCTGCCAACCTTGAGCTTTGGTTTAAGGCGGATGCCGGTGTGAATGAAGGAAATGTAGATGTATGGTCCGATTTCTCTGGAAACGCCTTTGATATCAATCAGACTGATGCTGTTGAACAACCTCTGCGCAGTTCGAATACAATAAATTTTAATCCATCTCTTATATTTGACGGTGCAAACGATCATCTACCAATTACAAATTTAAGCTATAATGGTACAAATGCTTTAAGTGGCCTCGTGTCTTTTGTCGTATTTAAAACATCATTTGCTGCTGCAGGTTATAACACAAACTGGTCTTTCCTCGATTACGACCGCTCTGATTATTTCAATTTTTATATTCAGGGAAATGGCTCCCTCGCACTCTCCTACCGGGCCGGTGCAACCACCGATAATACTGCTGCAACTGCTTTGAATGATGACATTCCTCATCTAGGTGTGGCTGTTTATGACAATTCAATAGTAGAAGATACCAAAATTTTCGCAGATGGTATTCTCGATTTTTCCGCAGACAGAATTGCTACAGGTATTGATCTTGGAACAAGCACTACCCGATTTGGCTTTATCGGTGATGGTTCTGAAGCTGTCACTTTCGACGGAGGAAGAAACAGTCTCTTCTATGATGGGTCTATCGCTGAAGTGATCCTCTATAATGCAGGGACTCTTAATGCAACGGAATTGCTGCAGGTACAATCCTACCTTGCTGTTAAATATGGTATCACACTTGGAAATACTACTAACCTTGTCTCTTACCTCAATTCTTCCGGAACAACTATATGGAACGGGGATGCTGTCTTTCAGAATGATGTAGCCGGTATAGGAAGGGATGATGCCACTGCGCTGAATCAGCCAAAATCCCTCAGCGTCAATACAGATGCTATGGTTATGATGGAAAAAACGGCTAACTTCAGCAATGACCAGGACTATATTCTATGGGGAAATGATAATGCGGCTGCGGCACTCGCTCTCACTGATGTGGTTCCTGGTTTCGAAAGCCGATTGGCCCGCGAATGGAAAGTAGGGGTCAGTGGAACGCCCGGAAATGTAACTGTCTCTGTCATCTTTCCCAACACCAATGATGTCACCCGGTATGCTCTTCATACAGATGCAGACGGTGTTTTTGCTACGGGTTCTACTGGTTATCCTGCTGCCTCTATCAATGGAGATACAATCAGTTTTACTAACGTTTCGCTCACCGACGGGTTATTCTTTACCTTAAGCAAGAAAACCGATATTGCTCCCGGTTCAGTTAAAAACAATCTTCAACTCTGGCTTAAGGCAAATGATGGCGCTACCTGTATGACAGACGGCTGTAATGTTGCTGCATGGTCCGATAAATCCACTAACATTAACGACCTTTCGCAGGGAACTCCAGTATTCAGACCTGTGTTTAAAAATAATCTGGCTGATAATGTTAATTATAATCCTGTTATCGATTTCGATGGTGTGGATGACTTCTTTTCTGATGCTTCCGGAATTCTCGGAAATGCAACTTATAACGACCTGAATATTTACTCTGTGTTAATTACCGATGCAGTTACCAATTCATTTATGTTCGAAGAACCTTGCAACCCCCGACGTATTTCTATGCATCTTCCCTGGTCCGATAATAACTTTTACTGGGATGCCGGGGATGCCTTTGGAAATCACCGATTGGCAACTAACTGGAGTAGTTCTATTGATGTTCCATATCTCTGGTCAAATCTATATTCTACCACCTCAGGCATAACTCTTCCGGGGACTTCTCAGGCAATACGCAGAGATGGTTTTAATCTGACTACTGATAATTCGGCAAGTCCTTTCACTGGCACGAATTCTTCATTTTTCCTTGGTAAAGGTGTAGGAGGAAATCATTTCAATTCAAAAATTGCTGAATTTGTAGTCTATACAGGACCTGTAAACTCTATAGAACATGCTAAAATAGAATCTTATCTGGGTATCAAATATGGAATTACACTCAGCAATGTTGCCGGAGGAACAGCAGGTGATTATCTTGCCTCTGATGCATCAACGATCTGGGATGCTTCCTTGTTTCCGATTTATCACAATGAAATTATTGGTATCGGACGAGACGATGCACAGGCTCTCTTACAAAAACAATCACATACCGCTGATGATTCTTTAAGAGTTTTTATAGACCTGCTGGCAAATGATAATATGGGCAATGCCGGAACTGTCAGCAATGATAATTCTTACCTCATGATAGGAAGTGACAGAGGTCTCCTGCAATCTTCTCCCTCCGCACTTCTTGAAATGCCCCCTCTTATTCTCGACCGTATCGAAAGGGAGTGGAAAGTTACAAATACCAATTTTACAGATGATTTCACCATCGAAGTTGAATGGAATGTACCTGGGCCATATGACTTGTCAGTAGTTAGGTTATTGGTAGATGATGATGGTGATTTCTCGGATGCTACTATTCTCGGATCTGCTGAAGGACTTACATTTTCTCTGGGTTCTATCATTATTTCAGGGATTAACACTTCTCATATACCACTTAATAGTACTCGTTTTATTACCGTTGCAATCTTTGACCGATCTTTACCTGTCGAACTACTGACTTTTGATGCAAAACCGGTTAATAGTCATGTAGAACTTACCTGGTCTACGGCTTCAGAATTGAATAATGATTACTTTACGGTCGAACGTTCTGTTGATGCTCAAAACTGGGTAGATGTAACGCAGGTAGATGGCTACTTAAACTCTTTAGTTGTTCGAAACTATTCCGCTTTCGATTTACAACCCTATAAAGGCACTTCCTATTACAGGCTAAGACAAACAGATATTGATGGTTCTTTTTCCCATTCAGGAATCGTTGCCATTAATTTCGAAGATGATGACTATTCCGGAGTATCAGTTTTCCCAAACCCTGCCCGTAATCAAATTACTATCAAGGCCAACGAAGAGCAACTTCAGGAAATTTCTGTACTCAATATTCTCGGCCAGGATGAAACCAACAGAACTAGGGTTCTTGAAAAAAATGTATTCAGAGCAATACTTGACCTATCGGGATTAAAGTCAGGGTTTTACTTTATAAAAACTAAATATTCTGTCAATAAATTCTATAAGGAATAGTTCTTTTTTCATTTATTTTTTTTTGTATTTTTAAAAGAAAAAGGATTTTTCAGATTTTTTAATTTTTTGCTCCTGCTTTTATTGAAACTTATTTTTGTTCATTTTAAATATTATTCTCTCTTTTAAATATTTAATCATATAAATGTTTGATTAATCAATTAAAAGATTTAAAAATTAAAAGATTTATTATGGATAAAATTCGTTGGATAAGACTCGACATTCCTTATCAGAAAGATGGGAAAAAAATGAGAGCTGTTGCAGGTCACAGTGAAGATAAGGGTGGACTTTCTACCTTTGTAACTGATTACAGCGACAGCATTCCCAATATTCTGACCCTCGTAAAGGATTACGTTAAAGAAAACAACTTGGAATGCAATGATTCTACAGTACTTGTATATCCTTTGGATGGTAGATTGGGGCTTGCCCATGTAGTGCTTGAATTTGCACAAAAAGAAAACTGGGCCTTTGACAGGCATATTCCTCCTTTATTTTACCCTGGTGTGGAGGTCCTTTGCTCATTCGAACAGAATGATACGGGTTCTGCCGAAGACACCTTGCCCTCAAAAGAAGCTCAGCAGCTTATTTTTAAGCTCAATAATGATGCTCAATCTGAATATCAGCGTTCTGACCTTCCTGCTGCTATGTCCTGTTTGCGACAGGCTTTACAATTGGCTGTCAAACACTTCGGATGGTCCTCCCCTGGTGTAGCATACAGCCTCACAAATTTGGGTCATGTCATGAGAGGTACCGGCAATAATGACAATATGCTGGAAGTAAGTGCCACTATTAACCGTATGTTGAATCACTGGGATAAGGAAATGCCCGACAGGGAAGAATGGGTAGGGGCAGGTTCTATTTTAGAACAACTAATCGGCGTTTGCAATTCTCTTGGTAAAAGTGGATATGCCGACCGGCTGACAGATTATAAGGTAAAACTCAGCTAATCATTCCTTTACAAATTTCACAGATTGTTCTTCACCACTGTCTAATTTTATATTGACAGAATACATTGCTGAGGGCCAATTCTGCACCTCATTAATTTGAAGTGTCTGATATGATTTCGCGTCAACTTCAAGTTCTTTTACTATCTGTCCGTTCGTTCCAACTATAAGCAAATGCGCAAATTTGCAATCTTTTGGAAGATTTCCGAAACGCACCTGAAGAATATCCTGTACCGGGTTTGGAAAAACACTGATTTCAGTATCTATATCTGCTTGCATACCACTTACTGCACGGGTGTCGGAATAACTGAAACTGCCATCAAAATCCAGTTGTTTCAAACGGTAATAACTAACTCCTGAATAATTGTTTTCATCAACATAATTATAATTCCGGAGAATAAGACTATTCCCATTTCCATCCTCCCAACCGACAGTTGTAAAACTACTTTCATTATCAAGCATCCTTTCAATCTCAAAACCTGCATTATTCTCTTCCGTTGCAGTAACCCAATCCAATTCTACATTTTCAGGGTCTCTGCGTTCAGCCTCAAAGCTGATTAGTTCGACAGGTAACTGAGGAATAAATTGAGTAAGTGTAAAAGGACTGAAATTGGTAACAGGGCCAGCTGTACTTATTGTATTGGCTGTTATATTCGAATTGCCATGATCTCTCCACATTGTTCCATCCCACCTTGCTACCTTTAAAGCAGGGAGATTCTTCTGACCGCAGGAAGTATTGTCATTCCAGCTTAAGGTTACTTCTACATTATTTGTCGAAGCTACCCGGTCAAGCATCCAATATTCACAATAGCTTATTTCTTCAAGGGTAGGTTCCTTGATAAGGATGTTGTAACTTGCATCAGGACTCTGCAAAAAATACTCCCCTCTGAACCTTGCATTTCCACTGTTGGGAGCAGTGATTCCTATAGCTCGGTAATATCCTCCTTTCCCAACCGGAAATGTAAAGACATCATTGCCCACTTTTTCAACAGGCCCGGATATATAGGAGGCATCAGATACTGCTGAAACAACCGAATTGTCAAACATTGTGAGCAAGTTCGCTGTATTGTTATTGACGATTCCACTCAATAATTCCAACTCGTGACTAATAGAAGCAGCCGTGTTTAAATTGACAACTCCTCCGGCCTTGTTTATCTCAAGTCTGCGTATCAAAGGATCCTGTGAACTACTCAGATCATTAATATTCTGATCCGCATTTCCATCCAAAATAACTCTGCCATTTGCATTAGAGGCGAACAAAACCTGCTGAGAAGCAATAAAATCAATATTAATGTCACCTGCATAAGTACAGGGGCGATTATAGGCAGGATATAAGGAGCCATTTCCACTTTGACGGTAAGTTACATGACCATTAAAATCATTAGCACTATTATTAGACCCAATAAACCTTGCATTTGATGAATTATGCATTGTTGTTACTCCGTTAAAGATACAACCACCAAAGGAATAATCGTTGAATCCCCCTGATTTTTCCAGATAAGCATCTCCATTAAAAACAGAGCTTCTTAAATAATGACGGGGTGAGACAAAATGTACAACTCCGTTCCATTGAGAACCATAATGAGTCAGGTATGCCGTACCTGTAAGTGTCATATTCTGTGCAGAATTACCAAGCTGAATAAAATTACGCAAATACAATTGCCCAGTACTGAATCCTGTAACCCCAACACTTATCGTATTTCCTGCATTTAAAGTGGAAGAACCACCACCTTGCCCGAAGAAAATTCCCTGCCCGTTATCAGACTCAACAGTTATATTGGAATTAAAAATACAACCACTGGAATTTGAGTTACAATAGATGGCATTATTATTATGCGTTCCATGATTCTTTAAAATCACCGGTCCATTAAAAGTTGCCTGACCATAACGACTGACCTGAAAACGGTTATAGCCGGTTGATCCATTAACAATAATTACAGAATCAGCAAAAGTTGAAGTAGAAACCGTTCCATTATTAATCTGACATTCGTTATACGTGTTATCAGTTGCATAATTATAAAAATGAACCTTTCCGTTAAATTGATTACCGGCACTGCTGTGTGCAATGTAAAGTCTGTTCTGACCAGTATTTCTTATTAAAAGATCCATATTAAAAATATCAGGACTGCCTACACCCATTGACAATAAACCATCTCCGCTGTTTACAATTTCTGAATATTTATCAAAAACATTTCCACCATTTGAGTAATCACTGCTGACGCCGGTTTTTTCCAGATAAGCAGTTTCCCTGTATATTGTTCCTCTTGTATAAAAACTTGGACCGGAAAAATTTACATCGCCTCCCCAGTCTGAATCATAATTGTAAAACGTCGCTGTATTTGTTAAGGCTATATTTTGGGTCGTATTCCCTGTTTGTGTAAAATTTCTGAACCTTAAATATCCTGATGAAAAAACTACAGGAACACTTACAGTTTTTGTTGCTGCCAATATTCCTCCTCCTCCTCCTTCTCCAAATCGGATACCCTGTCCTCCGGAAGACTCAAGGGTGATACTTTCATTATAAACATTCAGACTGCTTGGTCGGTAATTCAGATAAATTGCTGAATTAGTTCCGGAACCTATATTTTTCAGATCTAAAGTTGAATTAAAGGTCATGTCCCCGCTATATCCCAAATATATTCTGCTATTTGTACCTAAGCTATTATTAATTGCTGTTGCGGTACCATTTACCAATGTTGAACTGTTATCATTATTACTGAAATAAGTATTGGAGTTGTTTCCTGAAGCAGTCTGATTGATAAAAAGATTACCCCCAACAAAATGACCGGCCCCTGTCTGTGCCATGAAGATAGAACTTGTACCGGAATTCAAGACATCAAGATTTCCGTTAAAAACATCAGCAGTTCCATTGCCCATGCTCAAATAATTGCTGCTTGTATTTACAATCTGAGTGTTTCCTGAAACTGTATTACCTCCCGGAGAATAATCATTACTGCTACCTGTCTTTTCAAGATAGACATTGCCCTGATAATTAGTATTTGCAGTATACATCCGTTCACCAATAAAGTTAACATCCCCTCCCCAATCGGAATCTCTGTTATAAAAATATCCGGTTCCGCTAAGGGTAATATTCTGTGGAGTAGGACCAATCTGAGTAAAGTTTCTGAACCGCAGCATACCGGAAGAAAAACCAGCAGCACCAACAGATATCGTTTTTAAAGCAGATAAAGTACCGGAACCTCCGTTATCTCCGAATCTGATTCCCTGTCCGGCAGACGATACAATTGTAATATCATCTCTGTAAAAATTAGCGCTGCTTATTGCCAAATTTAAATATATTGCAGAATTATTGCCGGTACCGATATTTTGCAAATCCAATAATCCATTAAAGTCCATAGATCCCGAATAACCAAGGTAAATTCTGTTGTTTCCACCAGTTCCATTATTAATTACAGAGGAGTTGCCTGAGATATTAACAGTAGAAGTGTTTCCATTGGCAAAGTAAACATAAGTATTCGTACTCGTAACAAGGTTAGATACATTCAGATCACCTCCTATCAGATGCCCCGGCCCGTTATTGGCTATATACATATTACCGGTACCCAAATTCATAACGTCCAGATTGCCTCCAAATATATCTGCTGTACCATTCCCCATCAAAAAATAAGAACTGCCTGAATTGACAAGTTGTGTATTACCGGCAATTGTATTACCACCAAGTGAGGCATCATTCGAAGCACCTGTTTTTTCAAGATATACCTGCCCCTGATAATTTGTACCCCTTGTGTACATTCGCGGTGCTGTAAAAGTAACATCGCCTCCCCAATCGGAATCCCAATTGTAAAAATATCCTGTTCCGGAAAGTGTTATATTTTGTGCTGTTGAACCAACCTGATTGAAATTCCTGAAGCGTAAATATCCCGCAGAAAAGCCTCCTGTTCCTACAGTTATAGTCTTTGTTGCAGCCAAAGTGCCACTGCCACCATATTCACCAAAACGGACTCCCTGTCCTGAAGTTGATGATACTTCTATATTTTCATTAAAGGAATTTGCTCCTGTTGTTCCCATGTTAAGATAGATCGAAGAATTATTTCCAGTTCCGATATTTTGTAAAGTGAGGAAGTTATTAAAAGCTATAGATCCGTTGTATGCAAGATATATTCTGTTATTGTTACCAATCCCATTATTAGTCACCGTAGTTGTTCCGGATATCATTAGGTCTGACCCTGTATTATATGAAAAATAAGTGCTGGAATTTGCCCCTGAGGCTATTTGGTTAACTGTCAAATCACCCAGAACCTGATGTCCACTACCTCCATGTGCAATATATAAATTACTTGTTCCGCTATTCTCGGTTCTCAAATCACCGTTGAATACATCAGCTGTTCCATTACCCATTAAAAAGTAGGAAGAACCTGAATTGACCAACTCAGTATTTCCGCTTATTGTATTTCCTCCCGGGGAATAATCATTCAGACCACCTGTTTTCTCCAGGTAGACAGTCCCCCTGTAATTAGTAGCCCATGTATACATTCTAGGTGCAATAAAATTGACATTGCCTCCCCAATCAGACCCCCTGTTGTAAATATGTCCGGAACCGGTTAGTGTTAGATTCTGCGGGGTGCTGCCTAATTGATTGAAATTACGAAACATTAAATTGCCCGAAGAAAAACCGGCTGTACCTGTCATTATTGTTTTTCCTGCAGCAAAAATGCCCGTGCCATCGTTTTGCCCAAACCTTACTCCTTGTCCCGAAGTTGAGGTAACAGAAATCGATTCAGAATAGGTATTTGTACTGTTACTGCTGTAATTCAGATAAATTGCTGAATTATTTCCACTACCAATGTTTTGCAAATCCATGATTCCTGTAAAAGTAATATCACCGTTATAGCCAAGGTAGATAGCATTATCTGTGCCTGTTGCATTATTGATAACGGTACTTGTACCTGCTATAATCAGATTAGAGGTACCACCATTTGCCAGATAGACTCTCGAATTGCTTCCTGATGCTGTTTGATTAATTATCAGATTACCATTTACCTGATGCCCCGTTCCGTTATTAGCTATATATAAATTGCTACTCCCTTTATTTTCAAGGGTCAGGTCGGCGTTAAATAAATCTGCACTATTATTTCCAAAAAGAAAATAGGAACTACCTGAATTAATTATTTCCGCATCACCTGCAACAACATTTCCTCCATAAGAGTAATCGGATATACTCCCGGTTTTCTCAAGGAATAATGTCCCTTGATAATTAGTAGATCTGCTATAAATTCTAGGTGCCGTAAAGGATACATTACCACCAAAATCAGAATCCATGTTAAATATATATCCAGTCCCTGTAAGCGTAATAACATGTGGCGTACTCCCAGTCTGTGTAAAATTCTGAAAGCGCAACATCCCTGATGAAAAACCAGAAATTCCCAGACTTATAGTCTTGCCAACAGAAAGTACTCCTGCGCCTCCTCCTTCTCCAAAACGAATTCCTTGTCCGGAAGTAGATGTTACCAGGATGTTTTCTGCATAGTTATTTGTACTGCTAAGCCTGTTATTCAGATAAATAGCAGAGTTGGCACCAATACCTCTGTTCTGAAGATTAAGCAATCCTGAAAAATATACAGACCCTGCATATCCAAGATGTACCGTGTTTGTGGCACCGCTTCCATTATTATCTACGGTCGTTGTGCCCGAAATATTTAATGAACTACCGTTAACACTAGACAGATAAACATGTGCATTAGTTGCTGAAGGAATATTAAGAATGTCTAAGTTCCCGGCAATCGTATTACCTGAACTGTTATAAGCCAGATATATGCTTCCACTGCCATTATTTGTCAGCATCAGATCTGAATTAAAAATATCCGGATTTAAATTCCCCAGAACAAAATTTCCACTGCCGGAATTAATAATATCAGCCGAGTTATTGAACAGATTGTTACCCGTTGAATAGTTATTCCCTGCTCCTGTTTTCTCCAAAATGACCGTATTGTTATAAGTAACTCCATTACTATGAATCTGAGGGGCTGAAAAATTCACTGCTCCGTTAAATACACATTGATCTTCAATATACATCAGGGAGGTACCTCCAATATTTAAAGTCTGTGGTGCTGCCCCTGCCTGAGTAAAATTCCTTAGTTCCAGATTACCGGAAGTAAAATTATCAGAACCTATATAAATATACTTTCCGGAAGCGAGAGTAGAGCTGTTCAAAGAAGACCCCTGTCCGAATCGTATTCCCTGACCACTTGTAGCATTAAGACATACGTTGCCATTGAATTGGTTACCAACTGAATTATTGGCTAAATAAATAATATTTGTACCATAATTATATACGGTGAGATTTGAATTGAAAACATCAGCAGATGAACCTCCCATTGCTAAATAACCTGTACCAGAATTGATTATAGACACATCAGCATTGAAGGTATTTCCCCCTGAAGAATAGTCATTGCCGGTTCCTGTTTTATTAATATTGCTAATCGAATTAAATGTTCCCCCGTTAAAATACACACGATCACTCAATACAGATAAAGGAAGATTGAATGTAGTTCCTGAAAAATTTGTCCGTCCAGCTGTATTTATAGTAAGACTCGAGGTATTGCTCAGGTCAGCAATAATTCCATCCGCAAAAGTATTATTCGTTATTCCGTTTACAGTAAAATTATTCGAATTTAAATTTAAAGTGCCGGTATAGCCGTTGTTGAGTTCTATAGATTCAATTGTTACAGCCATATCTACCGTGCAATCAGCAGTATTATTACCATCAAAAACCGCTGTTTGAGTTAATGACGGAGGACCGAGACCATCTGCTGTTCCTCCGGAACTTACTGACCAGTTGTTACTGTTCCAATTCGAGGACGTTGTGGCTACCCAATATCTGTTCTGACAGAATATTGTATTTGAAAACAACAGTAACATGACTGTTATACAAAAAGGGAAACATTGCTGCATTATAGTTAGTGTTCTAATTTTACTCAAAAAATGCTTTTCATATTTTCCTCCCGATAATGAATTAATCAGTATACATATTACCAAATAGAATAAAGTAACATATACCAATCATATTCTCTAATGTGCTCCGGGAAGAAGCATTTCATGGTGAAGGGCTGTGATAAAACTAGGTAGGTTTCAGTTTTTCTTAATTATTAAAGGCACCATTTAATTTATTTCATGGTATTAGGAAAAGATGCCTGACAACTCATATATTATTTAATACTATAGTTAAATATAATATTTCAATGTGTTGATTACTAATATTGTAATTTAAATTAATGCTTAAATTGTAATTTATCTTATAATAAATCCGTTGTTTTGTTTTCAACTCTCTCAAGATAAAAGAATTACTGTAACTTTTCATTGTTTTTTTTAAAATAATTTCAGGATTCTCATCAGATTTGATGTTTTATAACAAACACGATAGAAATCAGTAAAAAAAACTGCCTTTCGGTAGCATATTAATTTTATATTCTACTTTTACTTTTTTTAGCAAAATAATATTACGCACAATAAAATTAAATTTTTAGAAATGTAATTTTTGTGGATAAAAATCATGGATAAACTTTAGCCATGATTTTTATCATTCTTTTCAGATAATTTTAAAACTTTGGCTTTTAATGTCAGCCTCACTGCTTTTTTTAATAAAAAAAATGTATTTTCGCCATCATATCCTTTACATGAAGGGCCTGATAGAAACCAATTGTTTAACAGTTAAATCAGCATATTACACTATGGCATTTGATATTGAAATGATAAAAAAGCACTATGACTCTTTACCCGCAAAGATTCAGAAAGCTCGAGAAACTCTACAAAAACCATTAACATTGGCTGAGAAAATTCTTTTTTCTCACCTTAATTCAGAATCCCCGTTACAAAACTTTGAAAGAGGAGAAGACTATGTTTTCTTTTCACCCGACCGTGTTGCCATGCAAGATGCTACAGCACAAATGGCGCTGCTTCAGTTTATGATGGCAGGAAAACACAAAGTCGCTGTCCCTTCTACTGTTCATTGTGACCACCTCATCCAAGCTAAAATCGGTGCTGATAAGGATTTGGAAACTGCCAAGGATTCCAATTCTGAAGTCTATGATTTTCTTAGTACTGTTTCTGATAAATATGGTGTCGGTTTCTGGAAACCCGGTGCGGGAATTATTCATCAGATAGTACTTGAAAACTATGCTTTTCCAGGTGGAATGATGATAGGAACAGATTCTCATACGGTAAATGCCGGAGGACTGGGAATGGTGGCTATCGGCATTGGTGGCGCGGATGCTGTCGATGTAATGGCAGGATTGCCCTGGGAACTCAAAATGCCAAAACTTATTGGTGTAAAACTTACCGGTAAATTAAACGGCTGGACTTCTCCAAAAGATGTAATCCTCAAAGTAGCTGGAATTGTAGGTGCCAAGGGCGGTACAGGCTACATTGTTGAATATTTTGGTGAAGGTGCTGTAAGTATGTCCTGTACCGGTAAAGGTACTATATGTAATATGGGGGCAGAAATCGGTGCAACTACTTCTACCTTTGGTTACGACGATTCTATGAAACGTTATCTTGAAGCTACTGACAGGGCAGATGTTGCTGCACTGGCTGAAGGAGTCAAAGAACACCTGACAGGAGATGATGAAGTATATAACAATCCTGATAACTATTTTGATCAGGTTATAGAAATTAATCTTTCAGAACTCGAGCCACATCTCAACGGACCTTTTACTCCGGACCGTGCCTGGCCGATTTCTACCTTTGCAAAAGCAGTAGAAGAAAATGATTTCCCTACAAAACTCTCAGTGGGACTTATTGGTTCCTGTACCAATTCTTCTTATGAAGACCTGATGCGGGCTGCTTCTATAGCAAAACAAGCTGCTTCAAAAAACCTGAAAGCTAAAGCTGAATTTACTATTACTCCTGGTTCTGAACTGGTCAGATTTACTGCTGAAAGAGATGGTTTGCTGGACACCTTCGAGAAAATCGGTGGAATGGTCCTGGCAAATGCCTGTGGGCCCTGTATCGGAATGTGGGCCAGAGTCGGTGCTGAAAAACAGGAAAAAAATGCCATTATTCACTCTTTCAACAGGAATTTCGCTAAAAGAGCGGATGGAAATCCTAATACAATGGCCTTTGTAGCCTCTCCTGAATTAGTAACCGCTATGACTATTGCAGGGGATATGAAATTCAACCCGCTTACTGATACCCTTACCAATGAAAAAGGGGAGCAGGTCAAACTAGACCCGCCTACTGGAGATGAATTGCCTTCTAAAGGCTTTGATGTTGAGGACGCAGGGTATATCGCTCCTGCTAAAGATGGTTCAGGAATCAATGTGGTTGTCAGCCCTACTTCAGGAAGACTGCAACTACTTACTCCTTTCAAACCAATGATTCAATCAGAGCTTAAAGGTATGAGATTGCTTATTAAGGCAAAAGGTAAATGTACTACCGATCATATTTCCATGGCAGGGCCCTGGCTCAAATTACGTGGACACCTGGAAAACATCTCACAGAACTGTTACATTGGTGCTGTAAATGCATACAGCGACGAAACCAATAATGTCGCCAACTATGCAGACAGCAATGAAGCTACTTTTCTGCCCGTACCTGAATCTGCTCTCAAATATCAGGCGGCAGGGATTGGTACAGTGGTTTTTGGTGAAGACAATCTTGGTGAAGGGTCCTCTCGTGAACACGCTGCTATGGAACCCCGTTTCCTTGGCGTTAAAGCGGTAATCGTCAAATCCTTTGCTCGTATTCATCAGACAAACCTTAAAAAACAAGGTATGCTGGCTCTTACTTTCGTTAATCCTGCCGATTATGATAAAGTTCGTCAGGATGATACTGTGGACATTCTGGGCTTTGATGAGTTTGCTGAAGAAAAAAACCTTACTGTTGTCCTGAATCATGCAGATGGAACTCAGGAATCTTTCGAAGTGGAACATACGTATAATGAAGCTCAGATCGAATGGGTTAAAGAAGGTTCTGCACTGAATAAAATACGAAAAGATCAGGGGTTATAATTTCCTCTCTTCTTTTATTGATAATGGCCTTCCGTTCTTCTGAGCGGAGGGCTTTTTTTATTATTTCCATCAGAAAAATACATAAAATTCAATCATCATTTCGTTCATCAATTTATCCTTCCATCCAAAGAATCATTTCATTGAGCTTAAAAGGTTGAAGGCTATTTTAAAAGTCAGGCTAATTTTATTATTAACAATAAAAAAAATGTTTAATTAAAATTCAACCACAACTTTGAAAACATCGAACGATGATAAGATGCTATTATTGTTGGATAAATATAAAATGATTGCTGAAGGATTTTTATGCGGTTACTTTTTTTTATCAAACAGCTTGCTAATAGGTTTCATGTATAATTATCTACATACCTTTCCTGCTTGGTTTAATTAATGTATCTTTGCACAATGAAAAAAAACAATCAGACTACGGAGGAAATCCTGGAAAAACTAAAGATCAACTCCCTGAATGAAATGCAGCAGTCAATGCTGAAAACTTCAGAAGAGGGAAACAAAAATATCGTCCTTTTATCCCCTACCGGTTCAGGAAAAACACTAGGGTTTCTACTGCCCTTAATCAGACAATTAAAAGAGAGGGAAAAACAAAATGTGCAAGCCCTTATTCTGAGTCCTTCAAGGGAATTGGCCCTGCAGATAAAGTCGGTCTTCAGTTCTATGCAAACCGGCTATAAATCTTACTGTTGCTATGGCGGTCACCCCATAAAATCCGAACTTCAAAATCTACAGAATCCACCGGCAGTATTGATAGGAACTCCTGGAAGAATTGCCGACCACCTTAGGAGAGAAAGCTTTGATACAGAAGGCATTCAGATTCTTATTCTCGATGAATTTGACAAGTCGCTCGAATTTGGTTTCTCTAAAGAAATGTCTTTCATTATTGAACAATTAAGCAAGCTTGAAAGAAGGGTATTGACCTCCGCTACTTCCGCTATAGAAATCCCTGATTTTGCCGGAATGAAAGATTCTGTAAAACTGG
>CAJQOX010000011.1 GCA_905480075.1 uncultured Aureispira sp.
GGGTTAGGATATAAATTAAAGCGTTTCAGATTCAGATTTTCATAAGACAATCCAATAATACTGACTGATTGTGTTGTGGAATAACCATGATAATCTGATACCCTTACAGTATAGTTGCCACTACTCAGTCCGCTTGCAGTAGCAGTAGTCTGATTGTTGGCCGTACTGTCCCACAAAAAGCTGTAAGGTGCTGTCCCTCCCTGTGGAGTCGCTGTTGCTGTACTGTTTGCATTGTCTGCGATATTTACGGTAAGTGAATCCACCACCCTGATTCGGTAACCTATCCGGCTTATCCCTTTAAGCGGGTAAGCAAAGTCTGTCATATTTACATAAAATAAATGATTTCCTTTGTCTGAAGGCAGAGGAGTCCAGCAAAAGTTGCCTCTGCGTTCATTACCTGAGGTGACATGTGCATAAAAGAAGGCGCCTGACATCATATTTGAAGCATACATCATGACGGCATCCGTGGGGTTTATACTGTCAATCCCGTAGACATCAAAACAGATTTCTGAACCGAGATTTACCGTTGTGGAAAAATCAGAGGTGTTGGCTACACTATCTTGAATATCTGAAAGTTGTGGGTTGGCATTAGTGCAGTTTATGATGTTGAACTGTATGTCTCTTGTCACCGAACCTATTAAGACTCCGTTTCGATATTCTTCAACCAATACACATATTATAGCCACATGCAAAGCCGTAGGGGTAAAGGTGATAGTACCGGTTGTGGAGTTTATGTTGACAGGGTTAAAGCCTAAAGGGTTTGTTGCGGAATACCCTGTAGAATAACTGACAGAAACCCCGACATTGTCCTTACAGTTTGCGAGAGAAAAACTCAACGAATCACCGTCCGCATCCACTGCCCCGTGATTGAAAAAAACAGGAGAATTAATACAGGAAAAGACAGAGGGCTCATTCAGGAATTCCGGAGAATTATTATTGCTGACTTGGCTGTTAATTCTGCTTTCTATATACATGCCGGATGTGCCGGGGCTTGAAAGCGTTGTGATTGCATTATTTCGGCAACAACTGGAATAGCTGATATCCACCACCGAATTAGGGGGCAATGTCAATACTCCTGTATAAATATGTTCCTCAATGCCATAAATTCCGGTGTTTCCGTTGCAGCTGCTTACACTTGTAAAAGCGGTAGGGGTAATATCTGTAACGGTAGTTCTTTGCAGGGTAAAATTGGAAGTTGATGTTCCTGTGTAATTAATGTTAGCCGTTGAACTCAGGGCCACTCCTGCACAATCTCTGTATAAACTCAGTTGAACAAGATACTGATTCGGACCCTGATAACGGTAAGTTAGGTCTGCACCCAGAAGATGAGAGGCTTTTAAATGTTCTGTGTTTGAAAATATTATTATCAGTAAAATTGTAATTGACTTTGAAATGAAAAGTGTAGATTTTATGATTTCCATAATTTTTTTGATTAAATGAATTACCTTTAAATAAATGCATTATAGTCCTGCTTTTGCATTCATTTAAGAATAGAAAAGTGGATAGTTTATGTGTAGAAATGAAATTTTCAGCCTATGACTGTATGAAGGTCTCAGCAATTACATCGATCTGAATTTTTTGATCGTCTTTGGTGATAGAAAGGGGTAGTAAAAGCAGTATTTGCTTTCTGCGGGATAAGGAGGAATTTTCATGATGTGGTGTCTTGTAAAATTATTTATGAATAGTTTTTGTTTTAAGTGAATGTTCGGTTTGTTGCACTATTTGTCAGGGCCTGATCGGTTCAGGCCTTCTGTTTATTTACTGTAAAATTTATATTATTATTGGCGATTTCTTATTAATATAACGGGCTGTTCATCGGCTTCGTTGCCTCCGTTTGAGAATTATTTGTAAAAAAATGCAAGAAGGTGCTGATGATGATTTAATTCCTGAATTGATTGATTAATATTCAAAAACCTTGATAGATATTTTATTGTTGGATAGCTTTTCTTTTAGATTGTTTGATGTCAGACAATTTGGGCCTTGTTTAATTTAATATGAATTATGAACTACCCAAAGCTCGCATCCAAAAAAAATTATAATCATTTTTATTAATCCTGCTCATTTTTTAACAGAAGCAATCAAATACATTTCACTTTCAGCTTTCTATTTCCTTTTACCTGTTCCTGTTTCTTATTTCAAACCAACAATTCAATAAGTACAAGGACAATATAAATCAGCAATCATATAAAACAAGAAATCAGCTTGTATGTCTATTTGTGAATGGCATTGATATATATCAATATTTTCAAAATGAAACAAAATTAACGTTTTGTTTTCAAAATGAAACAGAACCAAAATTGAAAATGTTTTTCATAATGAAAAAGCATAGTTCTAAAATAGCAAAATATTAATTTAATTAAAATCTGTAATTGATTGATAGATAGTATTAAATGATTTTTGGCACATTTTTGACACTATACCAGTTGTCACTATGAAAAACTTAATCCCTGAAATTTTAAAATAACTAACATGAAAACTTTAATCTTAATCTGCCTTACATTTTTCGCTCTTACTGCCAACGCTCAGACTGCTGATGTTAACACAACAACTACTACATACACAGAAGCAACTACTGCAGATATGATGATCTCAATCCCAATGATGGGAAATGTTACTTTAAAAAATTGTGATAAAAAATTGCAGGACAAACTCGAGCCAATAACTATCATGAAGGTTATTAAAATTGATGAAGCGATACATTTCTATCAGGAAGGACAGGAGTCAGTACTTGCTGCATCTTTTCAGGAAGAAAAAGAAATCGCACTACCTTTACAATAATCTATAAAAATACAATACCCCTTTTTTGCAAAATTAAACCCTCAAATCTTCATTAAAATTTATACCACTATCGCCATGAATAATTTATACAAAATAAACTCAAAAGACAATAAAAACAACCTCTCACAAAGAATTATGGAAGCGCTCAAACCTTTCCTCTATGTGAAAACAGTAAAAAAACAGGAAACGCTGTTGATGGAAGGGGATGTTTGCAACAATATCTACTTTGTTCAATCGGGAGCGGTAAAACAATATTACTTGTCTGACGGAAAAGAGTTTATTCAGAATTTTTACTTTGAAGGAAATATGGCTTCTGCCTTTGATTCTTTTTTCACTCAGACTTCAGCAGAATCTTATCTCGAAGCAATAGAAGGTACCGAATTAATGGTTCTTAGTTTTCATAATTTTAAGGCGATCTGTTCAGCAAAACCCGAATTCAGTACACAGTTAAACATTTGTATGTCAAGAATGAATTCCAACAGAGTAAACCTTCTGTTGATGTCTGACGGCATGATGCGCTACAAAAAATTCCTTGAAAACGAACCGCAGGTATCTCAAAGAGTGCCTCAATACATGGTGGCTTCCTACTTAGGTATGTCTCCCGAAACTCTCAGCAGAATCCGCAAGAGAATGTCAATTAAAAAAGCGGCTTAGTAAGTAAGTAAGTAAGTAAAAATCAATATCAAAAGATCTAAAACCCGGCCACCTGAATTCAGGTGGTCTTTTTGTTTTTCGTTAAAGTCCCGGAAAACCCGGACTTTCCAAAAGTTTCGAAAAACTCGAACTTTCCAAAAGTCCCCCAAAATCGACACTTTCTCATCAACATTCCAACACTTATTAAAATATCCTGCACAGGTTATATTAAAAATGTCAGGCCTGCTTACAGAATAATAACTTTATGAGCAAAAATATTCCCAATAGTCAAAAGGTAGGTGCCTTTTACCAAATAATCTACTTTGATTTCTGTAGAATGGCTGTTGTTGGATTGACTATAGACCTGTTGGCCTAACAAGTTGTATATTATTATTGTTTCTCCGATGAGTTCTGCAGTTGTTTCAATAGTAATTTTGGATATAGCCGGGTTGGGATATAGTTTTAGTATACCTTGGTTTTGCTTTTGAGAAGAGGGAATACCCTTAATTAAACTGCAATGACTGGTGTTTGGGGAAAGTTCGACAGGGACGGTAGGCGTTAGGGTTTTGCCCACAAAACCAGGAAACATTGGCCCATATCGATAGGACCTGAAAATACTACTTCCTTGTCCGGTAAAAACTTGTCCTTGTGTGGTGATTCCTGAATTAGTAACAGGGCTATTGTATTCCCAAACTAAAGTTTTGTTGCTGTCAATTTCAAATAATTTCCCCTTCACTCCATAACAGATTAATACATTCCCATTAGGAAGTTGCTGTGCCCCTGAGATTAAACGGGAATAAAAAATGTTTGATGTCGTGTCTGAATAAGTCCAATATAAGCTACTTGGACCATATGATGAAATGGAAAATAAGTAGTTGCCAACAGAATCTACCGGAGGGATGATGATATCGACAGAAGACCAATTTCTTGTAATTCCGTTATTAAATATCATGATTTTTCCCGCATCAGGGTTGCCATTTGTTATCCAATGAACGTCATGTTGGTCAAACAACATTTTTGGGCCTGAACCATCATAAGCTATTGGGTTCCCCCAACGATAAAGAATGTCGCCACCTTTGCCACGATTGCCTCCGCTGTGGGAAGCTGCCTCGTTTGTAGTAGTACTATGATCAATAATCCAAAATTCTGACCACCGCTTGCTGCTGATAACAATTTGGTCCAAAACAGGATTATAATCAATGGCATTGGCATGCATCCAATCAGCATTGGAATTGGTATTGACGGCACCAAGATAGTTTAAGTGAAATAATTCAGGAATATTAATATTAGCTTGGTAGTTATTCTTGCTGCTATCAAAAGCTTGGACCATATGATCCCAGGCGTGCCACTCCCACACAATTCGGCCGCTATCAATTCCTATAGGTTCTATTTCTACAATCAATTCAGGCCATAGAGAATTGCTTTGGAGTAAGGATGGGTTGCGGCCTGCGGCAATACATTCAGCTTGTGTTTTTAGTTCTCTTGCCAGGATAAGAATGTTGCCGTTTGGCATGTATTCAATGTCATGGTGTTGGCAAATGTTACTATTGCAAAGATTATAATCCCAAACTAGGTTACCATTCCAATCGTATCGTTGTATTTGACCTCCACTTCCATCCATGGTATAAACTGGGTGGTTGATTTGTCCGGTTCGCAAAAGGCTTCCGTCTTCCAATAAATATGCAGACAGACCGGGCTTGTAGGAGGTGGTCCAACTGTTGACTACATAACCGCAATTGTCAATAAGATAGGCAGTGGTGTCTGGAAGTGGAGAAAAAAGGGTGTAACCATCATAAGAATGGTATTTGTTGATGATGGTTCCTACGGTTTGGCATTCAGTGTAGGTGCTTATTAGTAGAAAGAGAAGGGTGCAAATATATTTCATATGATCAAAGATAGAGAATTACAAGCCAAAATTAAAATGCTGGTTTTCCTTTGTCTTTATCAAAAAAAACATTAACCTTCCAAGGGTAAACGGAAACTTCATTTTTATTCATACTGTTCATCTGTTAAT
Source organism: uncultured Aureispira sp. (assembly GCA_905480075.1). Taxonomy (GTDB): domain Bacteria; phylum Bacteroidota; class Bacteroidia; order Chitinophagales; family Saprospiraceae; genus Aureispira. The sequence continues at coordinate 5,426 of CAJQOX010000011.1, forward strand.
TTTTAGCATCTTTTGGATACTTTTTCTGGTTCTTCATACCTTTTGATTTTTTCCTGTTTTCTAATAAAAAAATTATTTTAATGATTATCAGATGATGCAATCGGGGCGAACCTTCGTTGGTTCAAGCCTTTAATATGAATATGAGCGAAGTGAACTGAGCAGGCTTGATGCAGTGAACAAAGCCCCGTGACTTGGAACAGGTTCTATACAAGTCCCCAAAATAACTTTCTGCTTTCTACGGTTTCATAATACCAAATTCATAGTTCATATTTAATGATAAAACAAAATATTAAACTTACAACATATTAATTAAACTATAAATGAGGGCGTCCGGGCGCTACGTTACGCAGCTCGCTATCCGCTCGGCCCGCAGCAGCTGTAAAAAAAACAGCGGCTGCGGTCTGTGGCCCAAAGGCCGGCAGCCCGCTGATCTCTTCACATAAACGAGACATTTAGTCTCCTTTATGCTCGTTCATACATCGCTGACGCAAAAAAATGATCGGATGATATGATTTTTTAATTGTAAAGATAACTTCGTTGGTTCAAGTCTTTAGCAGCGCAGGCTTGATGCAGTGCATCAAAGGAACAGGCAGGCGGTGACTTGGACCAGGTTCTTCACAATTCACAATTCACAATTCATAATTCATAATTCACACTTCATAATTCATCCTTCATAATTCATAATTCCAAAACCTACTTCCGACCAACAAGCAACTTCCGGCTATAAACCTCCCCGTCAACAACGATCTGTACCATATAAACCCCTCCGGCAAAATGATCAACAGGCAATTCAATGATCTGATCTTCAATAATTCCCGGATTTCTCGACAAGATCAATTGTCCCATAGCATTCATCACAAGAATTTTGACCCCTCTTTTTTGCCCCAGCCTTATGTCTACAAAGACAGATGCGTTCGTAGGATTCGGGTAAAGTTTTAACTGATCAATTAATGAAAACTCCTCAAGAGATACACCCACTATAGTCACCGTTGCTGTATCCGTACAGCCATTGAAGTCTGTAATCGTGACCACATAAGTGGCATTGCCCAGTCCGCTAGCGGTAGCGGTTGTCTGATTGTTGGCAGCAGCATCCCAAAGGAAACTGTAAGGGCTGTTTCCGCCGCTGCCCGAGGCGGTGGCACTTCCGTTGGCATTCCCGATTGCCGAAACAGATAAGGGTGCCGGTGCAGCTATTGTGATGCTGTCGGAAATAGAACAGCCGTTGCTGTCTGTGACCATTATCTGATAGGGGCCCGAGCAAAGTCCGCCAGCTGTAAATCCTGTTGCAGCGTTGCTCCAGGTTATGCTGTAAACCGAAGTGTCCAAGGCTATGTTTAGCGTGGCAGAACCATCACAGTTGCCTGCACAGCTTTCATCGTTTGTGAGGACAAAGAGTTGTGGCAGACTGTCAGGGGCGCTTAGCTGAATGCTGACCGTATCGCTGCATCCATTGTCATCCGTAAGCGTCAGGACATAATTTCCGGCGCTCAAAGCACTGATGACGGCACTAGTCTGATTTCCGGAATTCCATTGAAAACTATAATCCACTGCCACCGTTCCGCCGCTGCCGTTGGCTAATACCACCCCACTGGAATCACCAAAGCAAGTGACATTTGTACCCGTTAAAGTAGCCGAAACCGCCGAAGGTTCTGTTAAACTTAGACAGGCTACATCCGTACAGCCCGACACATCCGTCACCGTCACACAGTAAAGGCCTGCAGTTAGTCCTGTTGTTATATCTGAAGTTAAACTGTTGGCATTGGCATCCCACAAAAAGCTGTAAGGGGGGGTGCCTCCAGTTGCTGTTACCTGCAGATTTCCATCATTGCCACCATTACAGGAGACGTTGTTTAAAA
>CAJQOX010000012.1 GCA_905480075.1 uncultured Aureispira sp.
ACAAATGGGCGCAAGGGTGATCAAGATCGAACATCCTCAAAAGAAGGACGATACCCGGTCTTTCCCTCCCTTTGTCAATGATGCGGCTTTGTTGTTTTCCATGCTCAATCACAATAAGGAATCCTTAATTGTGGATTTCAGAAATGAAGCCGGTAGGGAGCAGATTCTGCAATTGGTGAAAAATGCAGATGTGCTTGTCGAACAGTTCAGACCTCAGGTGATGAAACGCTGGGGCCTCGATTATGATAGCCTCAAAGTTGTCAATCCGGATCTGATCTATCTTTCTCTTACAGGCTATGGTCAGAAAGGGGAGTACAGTCTTCAGGCCGGTCATGACCTCAATTATCTGGCCCTTACAGGAATTCTTGACCTGATGAGAGATGATAATGGCAAGCCGGTGATTCCGGGGGTGCAGATCGCTGATATCGCGGGTGGTTCCTATATGTTGGTTACTGCCTGTCTCGCTGCCTTGTTGCAGCGAAAAGGGCAATACATCGATGTGGCAATGCTCGATGGCCTGCCGCCCTTACTCAGTATTCCGCTCTCGCAATCATGGGGTGGTATCGACCCGCACGAAATGAAAATGCTCAATGGCAACCTGGTCAATTATAATGTCTACAAATGTAAAGACGGGGAGTATATGGCACTCGGGGCACTCGAAACCAAATTCTGGAACAAGTTCTGTGATTTTATTGATAAGCCCGACTGGAAAAGAGAAAACTTCTGGGAATTGTCTGTTCATGTCTTTCCTAAGGCAGAAGTAGAAAATGTCTTTGTCTCAAAAACACAGTCCGAATGGATAGAACAGAGTAAAGGACAGGATATTTGTCTGACGCCTGTACTCAAAATAGCGGATGTCGACAAGGAGGCACATCTTAAAGAAAGAGGCTACTTTGATTTTCAGAAGGCTATTAATATTCCCTGGCTTAAATGAATTTGTATTTTTACTTTTCTGTTGAACGGCTTTTCAGGAATATCTTTGCAGTCTTATTTTTTTAGTGGAAAACGTGGAGGAGTTCAGAGGTTGACAGTAGGTGCATGAATAAGGGTTTTTGATCTTATCGATATTTTTATGAAGATTTATCAGATATTGTTGATTATAAAAATTCTATCATCCGTTCATCTGATCCATCCAATCAAGTCATCCAATCATCCAACAATCTTTGCGTCAGCGATGTGAAGTAGTGTGCCCACAGGGTACAGACCGCAGCAGCTGTTTTTGACAGATGCTGTGGGCCGAGCGATAGCGAGCTGCGGAACGTAGCGCCCGGACGCCCTTATTTAAAGGAGTATTAAATTATGAATTATGAATTATGAATTATGAATTCGAAGAATCATGTAATAAATCGAAGATTCAGTGAAGCTAATTGTGAAATGTGAATTATGGATTGGTCAAAAGCAGAAAGTAAAAGGAAGAAAATTTGCTCCGCAAATTATACTTATGACTTACTACTTACTGCAAATTAAAAATTTGAAGATTAGCTGCGTTTTGCCTTCGGTGTCATGAAATAATTATGAAGCCGGGATTAATTTAATTATTTTCCGGTGCTTTTATATGAACATTTGAAGGCTTGGCTTCTTTCTGATTTTCAGTGTCTGAATATTATTATAAGGAAGCAATATTCAGCTGGGTTTTGAAATTATCCTCCGTAAATTCCAGCGATTCTGCATAATCGTTCTTTCCGGTGATGGTGAATTTGGCATCACTGCCGTCGCTGTTGACTTCGAGCGTTCCGGATATTTCAAAATTCGGTACCCAATGATCCTTCCAGGTAATCGTCATTTCAATACTGTGCCTATCACCATTCATTTCTGAATTCTGAACCCTTGCTTTTGGCTTGGCAAAATTATCGCTGTAAACCATTCTTATTGCCGGGTAAATGACAGCTTTTGCAAAATCGGAAGGACTATCACCGTTGCGCTGATAGTTCTGATATTTTAATACATCTTCCTCATTGTCGGCAGCACCACCGCCACCTCCTCCGCGACCGGATGAATGACTTTCCCTTGCAGGTTTTTCCTCAACATATTCGTCCTCTTCAGACCAATTAACATCCGATACTAAAGTGTCGATCTCTTCTTTGACTTCTTCTTTTTCTTCAGCAACTTCATGTTTGCTGTTGTTACAATTGAACAAAAAAAGTGAAAGAGCCAATATTATAAATAATTTATTCATCATCCTGAGGTTTTTGTTTGGGTGATTACTATCTGATTAATAGATTTTGCGGTTGAGGCTTTCTAATTATAAATTAATTTTATATGTTTTAACGATGTTAATATCTTTCTTGTTTTGATTTTAGCCTTATTTTGTAAGTAATGTACATAAAATCATAACATTCGGAAACTATTATCGACTTTAATAACAATATTCTACCTTGTTGTTATACGAAATTTATGAGGATTATGTCAATTTGCAAAATATTAAGCACTTTTTTATTTTAGCTCAATCAAAAGCGTGTATTTATAAGAATGATTTTTTAAAAAAATGTACCTTTGGTACTGCAAAGAAATTTGAGTTGTTTTTTTTATTAAAACAAATGTTTTTTCCCTTACGTTGATTTGTAAAACAGTTCATTTTTTTGATTTTTTAAAACGCCTTTTTTTATAAACATTATCATATATAATTAATAATGAAAATTATTTTCACCCTCTTAATTTTATTTGTAAATACCCTTTTGATAACCGCTCAGATTTATTCTGATAGTACTGATGTTGTCTCCGACACTATTGCTTCTGTTGATTCTGCTTCTGTTGTAAATATAGTTCCTTCTGTAGAATCACCCGATACACTTGGAGTAAGTGAATATGAAATAAGTTTCAAAGAAGGTCAACTACACATTTCTGCTGCTGCGATAAATGGTCAGGATAATGTACCGGTGTCCTTTTATTCTAATTTTAAAATAGGTGAAGAGGATTTGTATCCTCTTTTCGAAGATGGAAAAGCCTCTGTAAGCTACGAGGCCTCCTATGAGGGAGAATTGCTATCTGTGCAGTCTAAATATTCGGCTTGCCAGGTCAAGAAATGTCCTTCCTGTGACCCTGAAACACATACCGAACGTTCTGAAGTCATTTGCCTTGAAAATAAACATACACAACTTGTCCATGTTCAGAAAAGGAAAAACGGGGAGCTTCGCATTCAGCCGATTCCATTATTCTGGTCTATAATTCCACCCCTCGCAGCAATTTTTCTTGCCCTCCTGTTCCGTCAGGTATTGCTGGCATTATTCCTGGGAATTTTGTCGGGTGCCTGGATTGCAGGCGGTATGCAGATGAGTCCCTATGGTATTCTGAAGAGTTTCTTTTCTGTTATCGATCATTATATCATTGGCGCCTTAAACAGCCCTTCGCACCTGGCCGTAATTGTGTTCTCTATTATGATAGGTGGGGTAGTGGCTATCATCTCCCGGAATGGAGGAATGGCCGGAGTGGTCATGAAACTCGAACCGCTGGCCAAAGGGCCAAAAAGTACTCAATTTGTAATATGGTTGCTGGGTATCGCCATCTTTTTTGACGATTATGCCAATAGTCTCATTGTCGGAAACACGATGCGCCCCTTAACGGATAAGTATAAGATTTCCCGGGAAAAACTCGCCTATATTGTAGACAGTACCGCAGCACCGATTTCTGCTGTTGCCTTTATAACAACCTGGATAGGGGCAGAATTAGGATATATTGGCGATGCAATACCACTACTTACAGGCCTTGAAAATGCACCTTCTGCCTATTCTATGTTCTTAAGTTCTCTTGCCTATTCATTTTATTCCTTCTTTACCCTGGTGTTTATCCTTATCATTATTTATACAGGCCGGGATTTCGGAGCAATGTTCAAAGCTGAAAAAAGAGCAAGAACCACCGGACGGGTTTTTGATACGGAAGGGGAGGCGCTCAATGATGATGACATGGAAGAACTGGAACCGGTGGAAAATGCGCCGCATCGCTGGTTGAATGGCTTTTTGCCTATCTTTACGGTGGTCTTTGGGACACTCATGGGCCTTATAGATACAGGAATGCAAGCCTGCTATACAGAATTGGTGGATGCAGGTATTCAATTGCAACACAGTGGGTGGGGCGAAGTATGGAGCAATATGCACAATCTCGACAGTTCGGGTGAAGCTGGCTTTGTCCGTAAAATGGGTATCCTTGTTGGGAATTCCGATTCCTATGCTGCCCTGCTGTGGGCCTCGATGTCGGCAATTGTTGTAGCATTGATATTGACCGTTACACAGCGTATTATGGGAATGGCAGAATCAGTAGAAACGGTCATTCATGGTTTCAAAACTATGATGCCGGCTTTATTAATACTTATTCTTGCCTGGTCGCTTGCCACGACGACCGAAGAGCTTTGTACTGCTGAATTTCTGACTAATGTGCTGGGAGATACTTTGAGTCCCTATATGGTACCTGTCGTAGTATTTATTCTGGCTGCGCTGATCGCTTTCTCTACCGGGTCATCCTGGAGTACAATGGCTATTTTGTATCCTATAGCGATACCTCTTTGCTGGACAATATCACAGAATGCCGGTATTGATATGGAAACTTCCCTTGAACTGCTTTATAATGTCATAGCAGTAGTTTTGGCTGCTTCCGTTCTCGGGGATCATTGTTCCCCTATTTCAGATACCACAATTCTCAGTTCGCTGGCTTCAAATTGCAACCACATCGATCATGTGAAAACACAGTTGCCTTATGCCCTTACAGTAGGATTGATAAGTTTAGTAATGACCTATGTTTCCACGGCTTTCGGAACACCTTTTATTATCAATTTTGCTGTAGGAGTAGGATTTATGATCGCGGTGGTTATGGTTTTTGGTAAGAAAGTACCTGAAGTAGCAGCACCATTAGCCGAAAATCCTGAAGTTTAATCAAGTACTTATCTTATGTAATAAGTAAGTTTATGATTATTAATGTTTTAAAGTTTTCAATGATTTGTACTACCTTTATTGCTAAATAACAAAAAATTATGAACAAGAATATAAATCCGAACACCCTTTCCCCTTTCAGTTGTACACACAGTCCGAATTTGCCTGACCTGCTTTCTCAACTCAATTGCACCATAATGGTCAGTACCTATCAGGCAGGGAAAATTGTTTTTGTCAGTGCAACGAACAGGGAACGGCTGATTCAACTACCAAGAACCTTTAAAAGGGCAATGGGTATCGCTACAGAAGGGAACCGGAAAATGGCAATTGCTACAGAAAATGAAGTAATACTTTTTGCCAATTCACCTAGGCTTGCACAGACCTACCCGAATAAACCGAATACCTACGATGCCTTGTTTTTGCCGCGGTCAACCTTCTATACCGGCCACCTTGATATGCATGACCTGCATTTTGGAAAGGATGCCCTTTGGGGGGTAAATACCTCCTTTTCCTGTCTCTGCAAAATCGACTCTGACTACAGCTTCAATCCCGTTTGGCAGCCTCATTTTATCGATACACTCGCCTCTGAAGATCGCTGCCACCTCAATGGCCTTGCTATGCAGGATGGACAGCCGATGTATGTTTCTGCCCTCGGAACCGGCAACACACATCAGTCATGGCGCGAAAAAATTACCACAGGCGGGGTGATAATGCATGTGCCTACCAACGAAATAGTGGTGGAAGGACTCGCTATGCCGCATGCCCCCCGTATCTATGACGGCAAGTTGTATACCTTACTATCCGCAAAAGAACAGTTAATTTGTGTCGACCCCGAAAAAGGAACCTATGATGTTGTGGCACATGTCCCCGGTTTTGTTCGTGGGATGGCCAAATATGGTGATTTCCTTTTTATTGGTACGTCCAGACTACGTAAAGGGTCTACCACTTTTAAACACCTCAATATATCTGAAAAATCAGATGTTGCAGGTGTTACTGTATTACATTTACCCTCTGCAAAAATAGTTGCCAACTTACAGTGGCTTGTCAGTGTCGATGAAATTTATGATATTCAGATAATTCCCGGAACGTCCAGGCCTAATATTATTAATACCTATGCCGATACGCATCACAAAGCATTAATGATTCCGGAGACTACTTATTGGGCAAGGGGAGGAAAGGAGGAAAAGAAATAAAACAGTAAATACTAATTAAAAAAAGGTTGCCGGATTTTTCCTGCAACCTTTTTTATTATTATTTCTCTGCTTAAAATTAATTCAAAACAGGCGGCGGCATTTGACCTATAATACTGTAGGTGCCACCCTGTTCCTCGAGCACATTTTTCCAAAGCCCTTTGTTGTCACCGAAAACATAATCAATGTGCCCGTCTACTGTCATCCAGGACAAAATATCTCTTTCTGTCTTTAACTGTCCGGCAGCCCAACCTGAATAGCCGACATAAAAGCGGATGTCATCAGGTTTTATTTTGTCTGCCTTTATAAATTCCTTTAATTGTTCAAAATCACCGCCCCAATAGACTCCTGAAAGCACCTTTATACTATTTGGCAATATATCGCCTCTTGTATGCAGATAATGAATCGTGTCAGTTTGTACAGGGCCACCGTAATAAACTTCAGATTTGAAATCAGGGAAACTAGATATCAAATCATTTATGCCCATGTCTATAGGTTTGTTCAGTATGAAACCAAATGACCCATCTTTCTGATGATCACATAACAATATAACACCCCTTTTGAAATTAGGGTCTACTAAAAAAGGTTCGGCAATCAACAACCTTCCGGTTTCCAGTTTATCTTCTTCGCTCAAATTATTTTGATTTTAGGGACAATTTATTCTTAGCTTTCTGGCACTGATTTACATTAATTTACTATAAGTGTACTACAGCGAATTTAATACCAATTCTACATTTAAAGAATTTTTGTGTAACTTTTTTGTATTTTATTATTATCAATAAGTAAATAAACATTCGTCAAAAAAGAGGCTGATTTTTTAGCTATTGCTTGCCGGATTATCTTGTAGGGAGGTAGTCCGGCTTTTTAATAATCTTATTTGAATTGTTTTTACTTTTTAAATAATTAAACGGAATAAAAGGCATTTTTGTTTATTTTTTTATGCCTGAAGACAAAACTTTGACTTTTTTATTTAAAAATAATTTAGGAACTATCAAAAAATAGTATCTTCATTCAGATTATTATTGTCTCAGTTACCGCCACTATAATTTTTATACATTTTAAATTATTTGTAAGTTATTAATTTATGAAAAAAGAATTTCTAGCGCATTTTTTTCTCATCATGGAATCCCTCTTGTATGCGGGAAGTTATATTGTGGCGAATGATGCAAATAATTATATTGACCCTATTCAACTGACGCTTTTACGGGCAATTTTTGCAGCACTGATCTTTGGTACCGTACAGTTTATTACCGTAAGGGAAAAAGTGGATAAAAGAGATTTGTTTTTAATGGCTGCTTGTTCATTGTTTGGGATCACCATCAGTAATATCCTCTTCTTTGGCGGTTTGTCTATGACGACCCCTATCAACGCCTCTCTTTTGACACTTACAGCGCCGCTCTTTCTTATTTTGTTTGCTATTGTAGTCAGAGGTGAAATTGAAGTAGGTAAATTAGTAGGAGTACTGATTGCTTCAGGTGGGGGAGTCTTACTTATTTTAGGAGATACAGGCCTTACTACTCAGGCATCAAATCCTATACTGGGAAATATGATGGTAGGCGCTTCAGCAGGTTCCTATGCTATATATTTAACACTTATACGACCTCTTTTACTTAAATATCATCCACTGACTATTCTCCGTTGGCTTTTTACTTTTTCGTTTATTTATCTGTTTCCGATCTGGGGATGGGGGCTGGCAGATATTACCTGGGGTGAATTTTCACAGTCTGCATGGATTGCCCTTGGCTTCATTCTAATATGTATTACTTTTGTTACTTTTCTGCTCAATACTTTTGCTCTTAAAGTGCTTGATGCTTCTATAGTAAGTACTTATATATATACAACGCCTTTATTCACGGCATTTATTGGTATTGTTCTCGAAGGACATGCCTCTTCTGTAAGTCTTATGATTGCCGGAGTCTTAATTTTATTCGGAGGTTATTGGGTCTCTCAAACCAATGAGGTTAGTGAAACAGAAGAAGAAGTTGTAGTAGATGATTTGCCTGAAGAAGCCGATGTAGAAACTAATCCGGGATAATATGTTCCTCTTACAAATCTATACAGAAACACCCTCAGTGCCTTATTTTTCTTTTGCTGTCGCAATAATTGTTGTTTTTCTGATAATTGCTGCACTTTTTAACCGGGTTTATAATAAATGATGTATTAATTGGATAATTTTATAATTAATAAAAAAGATTATTTATTCTGACTATTATTTTCTAGATAAGCACCATTTTTATCTCTTTTCACTGTTTATCAGTCTGTTTCTCATTTATTTTTATATTCAAATGGCTAGAATTTTTTCTTCCGCTACCATCTGAAGAACTGTATGAGTATTTCATTTGTATATTTTTTTTTTGAAAGAGGTAACATTTTACTCATCTGTTGCATAAATATATATAAATACCATAAAAAAATATTTCCCCCTTAGTTTAGATGCGATACCCTGAATGCCCCACTCTTTTGTTTGGTTGTCAAGCACAATCAGACTAATTAGAAAAAGCTGCCTGTACGGCAGCTTTTTTCTTTTTATAAGTGTGGAATTGTATTTGATCAATGAATTTTAAGAATATTTTTATTCAGTTATTGCAGCCTTCAGTTCCTGAGTAAGCTGTATCAATTGTTCAATCTGTTTATTCTGATTTTCAATTACTTCCTGTTGTTCTTTTACTGCCTGAGTAAGAACAGGAATCATTAAGGTATAATTCACCACTTTAAATTCTTCCGTTTCATGTTTCATCCCTTTATCTGAGTTAGATTTTAAAACATTGGAGTTAAGAATCAGATTTTTTTCCTTGACCAGTTCAGGCAAAACTTTCTCCAGTTCCTGAGCAATAAAGCCATAGGTCATTCGGTTTTCATCCAGGCCCATTTCGGGATATCTTTCAGTATCGTAATAGTAGGATACAGGGTCTAATTGTTTAACTATACCCAAAGCACTTTTAATTGGAGTGATATCTCTTTTCAGCCTTCTGTCAGAACCAAAGTAAGTTCCCCCGCAATAGACATCGGCATCAAAATAGCCACCCCAACCGGTATAAGCACCTGTAGTAAACAAGGTACCGTAAACAGCCACCCCACTTTCATTATTTGCTGCACCCTGAAGACCAATTCCACCACTGCCTGTTGCTGTGTTATTGATACTCAGGCCCATTATTCCGGGTACTGAATAGGCAGAAGCATCATAATTTGTGATGCCCATTAAAACCCTGCTGAAATTGCCTGCATTATCATTGTATATAAGCTTAAGTCCTCCATTAGTTGTGCTGTTCGACCACTGAGTTACCCAGCCTGTTGAACCGTCTGCTATAAAGTGAAATTGATTGGCAGGAGTGATCGTGTTTATTCCCAGTCGGTTCGTCCCGGCATCTACAAAAAACATGGCTGATCTTAAATCTGTTTCAATCCGGAAATCACAGGTGTTAATTCCTTGTTCATTGAAAATAGTCTCCCGGTTTGGATGAAGCCTGTGATTCATTAAATTATTTTCATTTAAATCTATTACACCATCATCTCCGTTGTCATAGATTCTTACTAAAATATCCCCCGCGGCGACGGAACCATCCCTTAAATAAATATCATTGGAAAAATAGGAGACCCCCGTTACATTGAATCTTCCGGTATTTGCTGTACCGCCTACTGCCACATTCCCATTGTCAAGGACTGCAAAACGGATAGTACCATTGTCTTGAACATTAAAATCTCCAGTACTGTTCAGATTAAAGTTCATCTGAAAAGTACCTCCTGATACGGTTGTATTTTCTACAAGATCGCCACCTAATTGAATCATTCCGGCGCCTGCATCGAAATTAAGACCATTGTTTACATTATCCTTGCCCAGCCTTAGCCACATTGTACCATCCCAGTAATAAAAGCCGGTTCCTGAACCGCCTGTTATTCCTGCATTGGTATTAAAAACCAGCAAACTAGTAGCAGGTGTAGCCACAGGTGCCGCGGAATTGACACTGCCAATAGAAATCCGGGGCACAAGCAATCCGCGATCCGAGGAATTTAATTCCAAAATGGAACTTGCATCAGGTGTAGCGGTGTTAATACCTACATTCTGTGAATTTGCTGTACATACAATGAAAAATAGTATTGAAAAAAGTATTGCTGCTTTCATGATTTATTTTTTGAATATTAACAAAAAAGATTGGACATGATGGGTTTGAAGGCAGCTTAGTTTCTTGACAGTAGTTAGTATATTCAGTGTTATGCCTGAGTTTTTACATTTTTCGGGAGGTAGTCTATTTTTGAAAAATGCCTCAAGCTTCTCTTTTAGTAGATTCTTTTTCTTTTTTACATATTGTAGGTGATCTCTTGTGCGTGTTATTATGCGGGCGGTGAAAGGGAATGCAAAATAAATATTTTATTATTTTAAGATAAATAGAATAGTATTTTGTTTGTTCTAAATTAAATATTTTTTTTTAGTAAAACGATTATTCTTTCATAATTATGTTTTTTTATTAATTATTTTTTAAAAATAAGATGAAAACCCTTTGTTAAGGTCTTCTTATTATTTTTGATAAGTTTAATTATGAGTAATATTTATGAGGTTTTTAAAAAGTTATTTGTGATTTATCTTTTTCCAGGGTAAACATAATTTTCGGGGTTATATTCAACTATTTTATTTACTATTTCCTGGTAATCATCTGTTAAAACCAGCAATTCCCCATAAGGCCTTCCCGAGGTCACTTTTTTTAGTAAATCCCATACCGGGCGTTCGGTAGTCCAGTGTTCTTTACCAAATAATATCATAGGAGAAACATAGCGAAGAACACCGGGGTCTGTATTATAGGCTGCATAGTGGTTTTGGCAGGCATCCTGAAAAATTTCCTGCGTTGTTCCTGCACTGCCGGGAGCAAAAACTACCCCGTGTTTTGCTATTGCCAATAAACCGTCCTCCCGGACAGCATTGGCAAAATATTTGGCAATATGAGTAGCAAAAGCTGCTGGAGGTTCATGCCCGTAAAGCCAGGTGGGAATACCTATACTCTTACTTTTTTCTTCCTGTTCTTTAGTCAGGGGATATTGTTCTATTACTTTCATCGCCCTGTGCAACCAATCCCAGTCACTGTATTCTTTTCCTTTAAGGGCACCTTCAGGGCGGGGTTTAAGAATTTGTAAAGCCGCTGACATCTCTTCCTCTGTTCTGTAAGCAAAATAGGCCCCTAAATGTGCTGCCTCCATCGCCCCCGGTCCGCCGCCGCTAATCATCAAAAAACCCTTTCGGGTCAGTTCCCGGGATATTTTAGCCGTTGCTTCATAAAATTTATCGCTCCTTTCCATGCTGTGGCCACCCATTATTGCCACTACCTTACGTCCTTCAATGGCTTCCATCAAAGCATCTGTTATGCTGTGGTCATGTAACCTGCGTATTAAAGTGGTATGTATGGAATCAGGCATATCCTTGCCTTGTTTTATATACTGTTCATAGATTTTATAATCAAATGTCTTCTGATACCCTTCTTTTGATTTGCTGTCAAATCCCTCAAATAATTCCTCCCTGTTGTATAAATGGGAAAGATGAGAACTAAAAAGCATCTTTTTAGAATTCGGTATGACTACTCCTCCACTACATACTATGTGCCCTCCGACCTCGTTGCTCATTTTACAGCCGAGGAACAAACTGTCAGGAAATTTTTTCTGCAACATTTCTTCCTCGTATTTATAAAGGGGAAGACTTTGTACTGCTACTGCTGTCCTTTTCTCTGCAGACTGCTTCAGCCATTCTTCAAATTCTTTGGTATTATCTATTTCTCTCATTTAATATTTTATTTATCTACAATACAATTTATATTTTTGAACACAATTTTTTGCTCTTTTCTGTTTGTTTTTTTTTATTCTTCTCAATCTTTTCCTCTTTTTATTTTCATATTAGCATCTGTATTAATGTATTATGATTTAATTTGGTTTTTGAAAAAAAAAAACCTAAAATTTAACATTTCATTATAATATTTCTATATTTGTATATTACATAATTTTAATAAATAATTACAATGAATAAAGGTACAGTAAAGTTCTTCAATGAATCAAAAGGTTTTGGATTTATTAAAGAAGAAGAAACAAACAAGGAATATTTTGTACATGTCTCCGGTCTGATTGATGAAATCCGTGAGGGTGATAATGTTGAATATGAACTAACTGAAGGTAGAAAAGGATTGAATGCAGTAAATGTTAAAGTAGTTTAATTTTTACTCAATAACATATAATTCCTGAAAAGCCTGTCAATTTTTGACAGGCTTTTGTTTTTTTATACCTATTCTCTCTTCCTGTTCTTTTCTGTTTTCTGATGTCTATCCTTGTTTTTTTTTAATTTTCTGCCACTTAATAATTTTACTTACCGAATTCTCATCAACTCCTTCTTTTGTTTCCTTTTATTGTATCTTCTGCATGGTTTTGGGGTTAGAACAAGTGTATTTCATTTTATACATTTTTTAATCTGCCGTCTTTTACGGTACCACAAAACACCTGGATTATGAAAATTATATCTTTTTTTTCTGCCATTGCTATTACTTTCTTTCTCCTTTCTCTTGGTAGCAAGAAATCTGATACTGAAATTATTCAACACAAGCCGGTCCTCAATCAAAAATCAGAACAGCCTGTAAAACAAATAGTATTCAACGTTGACAGGGAGGTAATTCCTGAAACCCACCCAAACAAACTTAATAAGGTAAATGTCGCACCCAAGAAATCATTGTATGAACTAAAGATTGATGCGATTTTAATTGAAGAACAAGGGGACGGAAGTGAAAATGCTGCTGCGCTTTACTTTGAACTCGCAAATTCATTGGTTGATTCCAACCTTTATCAGGAAGCTATCGATGCCTTCAAAAAAGCGGAAAAACATGGATTTAAAGATCTTAAAACTCTTTATTTTAAAATCGCAAGAACCTACGCACTAAGTGGAGAATACTTTGGTTCAATGGAGGATTATCTGATTAAAGCAAAAGATAATGGCTTCAGGAATTACAGGTCTTTAATCTATGACAAGGCTTTTCAGCCCTACAAAAACGAATACGATTTTATGTATCACTACAGGTTGCTGTTCAAGGATAACAAAAAAGCCATGTTCAAACTTTTTACCCATTTGGCTTATAAGAAATCCCTGAAATCTGAGCTTGTTATGGATCCGGAGGCTTTATTCGAAAATACGAGCTATGAATTCCGTAAAGAATCTGATTATTATACTAAAAACCCTAAAGTGAATGGTCATTTTGATGAATTTGTCAGTGGGGTAGAAGATGCTTCTTTCAGCAGAGGGGGCGGGAATGATTACAGATACGTTTTGGCCCTCACTAAAAATAAAAACTTTAGCGCGGTAATTTATTCCGAAGAAGATTCCTGGTCAGATTATATTCTCGCTAAAAAATACAGATTAATAACTTTCGATAAATCAGGTAACAAAATCTCCGAATTGGTAATCGCTTCGAGGGGATCATTGAAAAAATGTAAAACCTTTGTCTTTCGTCCCGATTTTACCTTCGATGTAACAGAAAATAAAATCGAATTGAAAAAAGGTGCAACGGATCTCTCAGAAGAATCAGGGGAAAATATTAGATTCTCTGACCTGAAATCTTACTCTAAAGTTAAAACTACGGCCTACAGAATTAATGCTGAAGGGAGAATTATTCATTCTGATAACGTAATGCTTTCCATGAACTAAATCCTGATTCGTTTTTCCCCTGAAAGGGCTGATTGTATCAGCCCTTTTTCTTTTTATCCCACTTAATCATCTTAAGCACCAATTAATAATTGCGCCAATTGTTCTGCTTGCTTTGTCTTCTATACTGCACTGTCCTGCTATATCTTCGTTTTACTTTATTTGTTTAACACTAATATTTATTTCTATGAAAAATCTAATGCTGCTACTCGCTGTATTACTATTGACTTCTTGTATGAATCAGGAGAATTTAAAAAATGAGTCTGTCAATTCCTCTTTTATCGAAATATCTAATGATCATCTCGTTAATATGAATATAGATAAACAGAATGACTCTTTGATTCTCTATGATTAATAATGCATTTTCAATTGATTAGATCTGTTATTTTTGTTTGGGTTAAATTTTTTTTTGACATCACACACCAATTGTTCCACCTCATGCATCTTCTTAATTGAATGCCTATGGCACAGGCTTTGAATATTTATTGAAAAGTGAAAAAAATAATTTTATCTAAAAAAAAATATCTCAAATGAAATTACTCAAAATCAGTTTCCTGCTTACAGTACTTATCTCACTCTGTTCTTTTGCCTATCTATCGGTAGAAGAAGGTAGAGAACAATTATATAATGAATTTTTGAATGAATTCGATAAGGTAAAAATTCCTTCTTCTTTTTCCTTGAAATCCGATTATTATAATTCTAGTGACATTAATTTGCAAAAACAAAAAAATACTGTTTCAAAAACCTCAGACCTTAAAAAGAAAAAACAAAAACCGCGTAAAGTGCTCAGACATGATTATGCTGCCTTTATCCCCGATATCAAAAATGGGTTGATGTCCCGTATGGGCCCCTCTACCTACGAAGCTGAAAAACTATTGGTTTCCAACAAAGTTTTTTCCGCAATCATTTATAGCGAATCAAGATCTTACAGATATGCCTCAAAATCTTTTTATCTGGCTACATTCGATAATCAGGGCAATCAGATCGATACCAAATTTATAGGCTATTCTGAACCTTCAGTTAATATGGTTCTTGCTGTAAGCAAAGACCTTAATATTAAAGTAAAAAAGAAAAATGTGAAGATTAATAAGGATTTAGCTAAACATGATACTCTTGATAAAAATATGTTCATCACGCCCAATGGTAAAATTAAAGTTCATTCCAATATCAATGAAAATAATAAACCCCGAATAAAATTAGGTTGAATTTCTATTTCTTCCTTTCAATATCAAATTTGTGATTAAAAAGTAACCTCCGGGTTGCTTTTTTT
>CAJQOX010000013.1 GCA_905480075.1 uncultured Aureispira sp.
GGTAGTCATGTAAAAGTCCTTCAACAAAGTAAAAACTCTGATAGCTTCGGAAAAAGAAATGCTTATTTCTGGGTTCAGATCAAAACAGAGGATGGAACCACAGGATGGACCTTTGGCAAATACGTGCAACCTGTCAAAAGAGAAGCTGTTATCTTAACCAAGAAAAAGTTTGACTTCAATGACAAACTGTACCAATTCGGATATGTGGAAATTGAACACAATCGGTTTATGGATTGGGATAATTCTGAGGGCGTTTCTGCTATGATGGGTACTTATTTGTTTTTTTTATTGGAAAACGGTGATTATACCAAAGTGCATTTTATCCTAAAAAAGTCGGAGTCTTCTACTGATGCCCTTGATAATTACTGGACCAAAGGAATGCCTTGTTGTGGCGCAGACAATTATTACGAAAATTTACACGTGGGCGGCAATAATATTTATATCGGTTGGTGGGAAGGCAGTCACGGCATTGATGAACCCTGGCAGCAGGATTCGTATATCATAAAAGGTGCTGAAGATAATAAATTCAAATTAACGGAGGTAAAAAAGCTAATGGAATACAAAGGCTCCAAATAATACAATTTAAATTTCTATGATACAAAACAACGAACCACTCGCCGAACGTATGCGCCCAAAAACGCTCGATGACTATATCAGCCAAAAACATTTGATTGGCGAAAAGGGAGTGCTGACACAGGTAATCAATTCAGAACGTATCCCTTCCCTGATATTGTGGGGACCTCCCGGCACGGGAAAAACTACATTGGCTTACATCATCTCCGAAAACACAAAAAGGCCCTTTTACAGTCTTTCTGCTATCAATGCCGGCGTCAAAGATGTTCGCGAAGTCATCAGCAAAGCCAAAGAACACCATGGCCTGTTCAGTGTACAAAAAAGACCCATATTATTCATCGATGAAATCCATCGCTTCAGCAAATCGCAGCAGGATGCCTTGTTGGGTGCTGTAGAAAAAGGCTTGGTAACACTTATTGGTGCCACTACAGAAAACCCGAGCTTTGAAGTCATCCCGGCCTTGCAATCAAGGTGTCAGGTATATATACTCAACAGCCTCGACAAAGAAGATTTGGTGCAGCTGCTCAAAAATGCCATGGCAAAGGATAAATTAATGGCCGAAAAGGATATTGAACTCAAAGAAGTTGACGCACTCCTGCGTTTTTCCAGTGGGGATGCCCGAAAACTGCTCAATATCTTTGAACTGATCTGCCTCTCAGAACCGGACAAAAAAGTAGTCATTACCAACGACCTGGTACAAACAAAGGTACAACAGAATACCGTACGTTACGACAAAACCGGGGAGCAACATTACGACATCATCTCTGCCTTTATAAAATCCATCAGAGGTTCCGACCCGAATGCAGCAGTCTATTGGCTGGCCCGTATGATAGAGGGGGGTGAAGATGTAAAGTTCATTGCAAGAAGGTTGTTGATTCTCGCTGCTGAAGACATCGGCAACGCCAACCCTACCGCAATGGTTATTGCCAACAATACCTTTCAGGCAGTTAAGGTGATTGGCTATCCGGAAAGTCGAATCATTTTAGCGCAGTGTGTTACCTATATGGCCTCCTCACCCAAAAGCAATGCCGCCTACATGGCTATAAACAATGCACAACGGCTGGTCAAACAGACCGGCGACCTGTCTGTGCCTTTAGGACTGAGAAATGCGCCCACAAAGTTGATGAAACAGCTGGACTATGGCAAGGAATACAAATACTCTCATGATTATCCGGGCAACTTCGCAGCACAGGAGTTTTTGCCTGAAGAAATCAAAGGGACTAAACTCTATGACCCGGGAAATAATCAAAGGGAACAAGGCTTGAGAAATTTTCTTAAATCGAATTGGAAAGACAAGTACGGATATTAAAATGTCCGGTTTTTAGAATCCATTATGATCGTCACAGGCCCATCGTTGAGCAGTGAAACCTTCATATCTGCTCCGAACTGCCCGGTACCGACAGGCTTTCCCAATCCTGCCTCTATCTCTTTTACAAATTTTTCATAAAGCGGAATAGCCTCCTCCGGTCTTGCAGCACGGATAAATGAAGGGCGGGTCCCTTTCTTCAGGTTGGCATGAAGGGTAAACTGACTGACCACAATAATTTCTCCTCCAACATCCTTTACCGAAAGGTTCATCTTGCCTTCAGCATCGGGAAAAATACGCATTCCAAGTACTTTCTTACACAGCCAGTCAATATCTTCCTGCTTGTCTTCACTTTCCACTCCCAACAGCAACAAAAGTCCTTTGGCTATTGATGCACGTAACTTTCCATCTATGCTTACGGAAGCTTCCCCTACTCTTTGCAATACTATCCTCATAATTTATTGTGCCTGATTATATGCGGTGATCCTTCTCTTACGGGAGGCAAGCAACTTTTCAAGCGATGCCGACCATTTCCTTTCATTGACCAGGGGCTTCATCACTTTCATTTTGGCCAGATATTCCTCTGCCTTTGTAAAATTATCGGTCCACATATAGGCCTCTGCCAACATCAGGCAGGTAAACCGGGATACCTTTTTATTTATCCTGGCTTTTTTATTATCAGGACTCGATTCTCTCATGGCATTTTCCCAGCTGTCAATAGCCTTCGAAGCATAGTTCATCAAATCCGCCCTTGCACCTAGGTCATTGAGCTTCGGATAGGCCAACAACAGGTTTTCATAGGCTGTCTGATATTCCGGATAGGACATTTTCTTATGGAAGAACAGCCTCGCATAGCTTCTCCTCTTTTTAACAGGAAAGCCAAAACGGTTATTGAGCAGTTTTTTGAGCTTATTCATATTTCTGCGCATGATCTCTTCTTCAAAATTCAGGGTAAAGTTATTTTGATCTATTTTATTCTGAGCTTCCCGGTAGCTTCTGTATTCTTTGGTGTTTTTTGTGGAATAAGTTCCGCTTCCCACAGCAATTTCATCCATAATAGTCTGTCCTGCAGGAGTGATTACCTGAACATGTACCACGTGTTTGCCCTGAACAGAACCATAATAAACCATTGTTGTTATAGTTTCCCCTTCAGAGTTTTTACTGTTCTTCTTTCTTTGCTTCACCTGTGAAGTCCCCTGTTCATAGCCTTTCAGAGTAACAATAATCTGCAGTGCATTCTCATTGGCTTCGCTCATTCCCTCGAGTTGAATATAGGTGCTTTTGATCTTTTCCTGATCGAACATTTTGGGATAATAGGGCTGTCTTACCACATTTCTCACAGGCATCATCACCTGACGCTTTACCGGTTTGGCAACAAAGCGTTTTTGGGGTGGACTCATATTGCTGTTCGCACCTCCTGCATAATTGTATGCCCTCATAGCTACCTGATATTCGGTATCGGCAGCAGCTTGTTGGTCAAGGTATTTAACAGCAGCAGAGGCATAGTCTGCATCAGCCTGCTGCAATTCTGCCTGATAATTGTTCATCGACTGCTGATAGGCTGCCTCATTATTGGCTACTTCCTGATTATAGCCTTCCATCAGGGCCTGATTTTTTTGCTCATAATCATTCATTACCGTCGAGTTGTAATTGTTGACTCCCTTAACAGGAATGAGAGGATACTGAACATAACTGAAATTCATTTCTTTTGTTTCAAATCGCTGTGCTGACAGAGACAGGAAAAAAAATAATAGCGGAATTAAAAGTAAGAGTATTTTCATATTTGTGTTTTGTGGAATTGATGCTTAAATATAAGATTTCTTTTTTAATCTGTGCACAGGTTTTGGGATGAATGCTTAAATATTTCTGCAGCCCAAGCAGAGGTCTACCACAGCACCTTTGCAAAGTTTGTGCCTTAATTTTTTTTTATATTTACCATTGGTAGAATAAAAGTGTATTTTCGTTGAAATTATCAGCAAGAGCTGAACCTAAATTATAGTTTTTTTGTCTTATTTGTATTCAACATACTTTAAAAAAAATTATGGATTCTATTACACAGGCAACATTAGGGGCAGCAGTCGGGCAGGCTGTACTGGGAGAAAAAATGGGCAATAAAGCGATTTTAATTGGCGCTGTCGCCGGAACTATACCTGATTTGGATGTATTATCCAGGCTTTTTCTGGACCATCAGATATACGGATTGATATATCACAGAGGGATTACTCATTCTATTGCTTTCACCTTGCTTGCCTCGCCAATTTTTGGCTGGTTGACCTGGAAATATTACGAAAAAGGCTGGAACAAAAAATTATGGGTTCAAAGCTTTTTTACCTTTTTCTTCGGATTGCTTTACAGTCTCTTTTTTGCAGGATTACTGGTCGGCACCTATTATTCTCAAAGCATCGTAATGGCAATCATGACGCTCGGAATGGGTCTGGGATTTATTTCGCTATACAAAAGTCTGCGCTCAACTATTGTCGACAGAGAAAAGAAAAACTATGAGGTCAGCATGAAGGCTTTTACGCTGATGTATTTTCTGGCCTTTCTGACGCATTGGCTGATAGACGCCTGCACGGCCTACGGCACACAGATATTTGAACCTTTCTCCCGCTACCGGGTGGCCTTCAACAACATTTCTATTGTCGACCCGCTATACACAGTGCCTATGATACTGGGCTTGATGATCGCCATTTTTTCCAAAAGCAAAAAAAACAAAAAGATCTGGAATTATATCGGAATTAGTATCGCTACGCTTTATATGGCTTCTACCTTTTACAGTAAATCTTTAATAAATGAAGTCGTGCTCGACAACCTGAAGAAACAGGGGATTGAATACAATCAATACATTACCTACCCCACTATCTTCAACAGCATCCTTTGGCAGACAACAGTTGAAACCGATTCCTTTTTCTATTATGGCTATTATTCTCTTTGGGACAAAGACAACAAGATGGATTTTGTAAAACTCCCTAAAAACCACTCACTGATCGACAAATATCAGGGCGAAGAATATATGGACATTCTGCTTTGGTTTGCCAACGGCTATTATAATGTTATTGAACAGGAAGATGGTTCTGTAGTATTTAACAACCTGAGGTTTGGACTCATGGGACTCCCCGAAGACAGTGACGTTCCGATAGAGAACCGCTATATTTTCAGGTTTAAACTGGTAGAAAAAGATGGTAAATTTGATGTGGAGGAGGACCGTGATTTCGAGAGGATAAGTATTGCCGAAACTGCAGCAACTTTGTGGAAACGAATAAAAGGGAATAAATAGAATATTTTTTTGACAATAACATTCCTTAAAAATGCTAAAATTTGTTGATTTTTCTCCAACATGTACGAAAGCTTATCTCTTTTCAGACTAATTAGTTGATTTAGTTTGGAATTAGACTTCCTGTTTATAGCTTTGCAACACCTTTTCAAGGTATCACCCTTTTTTTGAGTTATTAATAAGATATCAAGTGAAAAAAATTGCTGTACTCGGTGGAGGTCAATTGGGCCTGATGCTAATTCGCTCCGCTATTGATTTTAATATCGAAGTTGCTATCATGGACCCTAATCCTGAAGCACCCTGCCAAAAGATCGCTACCAATTTTACGGTTGGCGACCTGAATGACTTTGATACGGTATATAACTTCGGGAAAGATTACGACCTGATCACTATCGAAATTGAACAGGTCAACACCAAAGCCCTGCAAAAACTCAGCGATGAAGGGAAAAAAGTTTTTCCTCAGCCTCATATCATTGAAATGATTCAGGACAAGCGCATTCAAAAGCAATTCTACGCTGAAAACAATATCCCGACGGCAGATTTTATTTTAACGGAAAACGCAGCGGATGTAGCCTCTAATGTTGCATTTCTTCCTGCTGTCAACAAAATAGGCAAGGGAGGCTACGACGGACGGGGTGTTCAAATCATGCGCAGTCATCAAGACCTTGTCAAGGCTTTTGACGCTCCCGGCCTATTAGAAAAACTGGTAGATTTCGAAAAGGAGATTTCTGTCATTGTGGCCCGGAATGAAGATGGTGACATCAAGGCTTTTCCGCCTGTAGAACTTGTTTTTCACCCGGAAGCCAATTTGGTGGAATACCTGATGGCACCTGCTCAGATCAATGATAATATAGCTGCTGAAGCTATCGGTATAGCCGTCAATCTTACCAGAAAACTGGGTATGATCGGCTTGTTGGCTGTAGAAATGTTCGTCACTAAAGACGGACAGGTTTTGGTTAATGAAATTGCTCCCCGGACACACAACAGCGGTCACCAATCCATCGAAAGCAATATGACCTCTCAATTCGAACAGCAATTGAGGTCTATCCTGAACTGGCCACTGGGCGACACCTCGCTGATAATTCCTTCCGCTATGATCAATTTATTGGGAGAAGAGGGACATACAGGTATTGCAAAGATAGAAGGGCTGAAGGATGTACTAAAAGTCAGTGGCTGTCACATGCACCTCTACGGAAAAAAAATCACCAAACCCTTCCGTAAAATGGGTCATGTAACTATTCGGGACAACAGCATTGAACAATTAAAAGAAAAAATTGATTTTGTAAAAAAAACCATAAAATTTGTATCCGATGAGCAATAAACCTTTAGTGGGAATCATCATGGGTAGTCAATCGGACTTGCCTGTTATGCGTGCTGCTGCTGAATTTCTTGAAGAAGCCGGTATCCCCTTCGAATTAACCATCGTTTCAGCACATCGTACTCCTCAACGCATGATCGATTACGCTACTTCCGCAAGAGAAAGGGGGCTCAAGGTTATCATTGCAGGTGCCGGCGGGGCCGCCCACTTGCCGGGAATGGTGGCCTCTCTGACTACGCTTCCGGTTGTCGGAGTTCCTGTTAAATCCCGCAACTCTATCGATGGATGGGACTCTATCCTTTCCATTCTACAAATGCCGGGAGGAATTCCCGTTGCTACGGTAGCACTCGACGGTGGAAAAAATGCCGGAATCCTGGCAACATCTATCGTTTCTACTTTCGATGACAGGGTTGCTGATTATATGGAAAACTACAAAAGCTCTCTCACTGCAAAAGTGATGCGTTCCGTAGATGAGGTAGATAAAAATGGCTGGAAATAAGTACTTTTGACTTACTACTATTATGTTGCCCCCCGGGCGCTACGTTACGCAGCTCGCTATTCGCTCGGCCCGCAGCAGCTGAAAAAACAGCTGCTGCGGTCTGTGGCCTGCGGCCGGCAGCCCGCTGATCTCTTCACATAAACGAGACATTTAGTCTCCTTTATGCTCGTTAATACATCGCTGGGGCAAAAAGATTTTTTGATTTTTGGATAATTAGATTTAAAGTCTCCTATCTAATATCAAATATCAAAACATCCAACAATCAAATATCTAAAAAAAGGGTACTTATTTTCTTCTTTTAAAAAAATTCACATTTTTTTTAATATATTTATAGCCTACCTGTATACTAATAAAAGAAAATCCTCCAAATGGCTTTCGAAGACGAAGAAATACAACAGCAGGAACTGAGTCAGAATATCAACGATAATGACAACAGCAATACGGATCCTGCCGATAATAATAATAATAACAACCCTGTTGACAATACGCCCCCGCCGGATGTCAACAGCAAGGGCGAGGTGGTCAATATACAAACCAAATCCATACAGGTAGGGACCTCCGATTTCTATTCGCCCACCTCTCACGAAGAGCTCAATGAATTGGTCTCCAAAGAGATCATCAATGAAAAACACAAAAAAACCTTTGTCCTCAAATACGAAGCATGGCACGGTGAA
>CAJQOX010000014.1 GCA_905480075.1 uncultured Aureispira sp.
CCCGAGGCCCGACCCACAGCCGAAGAGTGGTGTGCCACTATACTCCTAGCTCTCGACGATGAAGCTGCCTATAAAAGATATGGTCATATTTTAGGTGGTGGCCTGATGACTTCCCGTCCAAGATTTCCTTTGCCTTCTTCCTCGGTTCCATTTCCTGAATATCCTGAGGCTATGTTCAAGCTCGTCGATTTCAGCAAAGGAGATAAACTGCCGTTTCCGGTTATTTCTCAGCCTGCTTCCCTTGATTCAACCTTATACAAGGCCAAACAACTCAATAGCTTCGTACGAGAGCTGCTTTTCTTTGTCTTGTTTATCATCTCTATTTCTCTGACACCGGTCATTGGTTTAGTAGCTGCTGCTGCTCTTTTGAAAAAAGCTTTTGATAATTTTAAAACTGAAAATAAATTTATTAGAAAAACAGCACTTAATGACGAGTTGATAAGCCTAAGAAAGGATCACTTTTATAAAAATAAAGCGGTATCGGCTGCCCAAAAGAAATTCAAACGCTCTGTCAGGAGAATTGTTCCGCGTATTGAAAAGATCATCAACAAATTAAAAATTGAAATTCAAGAACTAGATGATTTTATCAAAAAACAGGATGAAAAGGTCCTTGAAATTGAAGAAAAAGCACTTGAACAGTATAAATTGCTCAACAAAAAGTATGTTTCACAGGCGCTGTCAGACCGCGTTATTGCCAGGGTGGATGATGTAGAGTATGACTCTCTGTCAAAGATCAGAATCGCGCTCAATAATTCATATAAGATCGCTGTTAATACCCTCACCAAAGAAAAACCAATCGATAATCATCCGCAATTGCTCAAAGGGAAAATGGAAGTGGATACACTGGTGAATGATAAAAAAATTAAAATTACTTCTTCTGTTTCAGATCAGATCGCTGAACTGAATGAAAAACAGGAATTGGAACTCAGTCTCATTGACAATGATATTGAAAAGGATGCTGACTTGCTCGAAAATCTCAAAAGACTGTGGAGAGGAAGAAAGAAAGTGGATGAAAAAGTCCTTGTCGAAACCAGGCATTTCCTGAAGTCTATAGGCTTCACCTCTGTTTCACAGATCAAAACTATCAATATCCGCTCAGCGTTTATTTACCTTAAAAATGGAGATAAAATAAGTGCAAGAGAATTTAAAGACTTTAAATATGTACTCAAAAATCTCTGGCAATGGTTCGACGAGATCAAACATCAGACTAATTCTCTTTTAAAACAAAAATCGGATGTAAAACAGAAATACAGACTGAAAATTAAAGCATTAGACGACAAAAAACGCACAGAAATAAAAGGCCTGGACAAATTTAAAATGGACAGCCTTCAAAAAGTTAAGGTTCAGGTACAAAAAGTAGTCCTTGGCAGCCCTTTTTCTGACTTACAGATGCAACACGAATCGGCTACTGTATTGATAGATGAACTCGAATCGGAATATGGAATGGAGGAAGAGGAAGTACTTAAAAGTTATAATGTTTTTTATGATTCTCTCATCAGTGATTGTAAAGCCAAGGTCAAAATAACGGAACAAAAAATCAAGAAACTCGAATCGCAACTCGAGGTGTACAACAAAAAGATCAATCATCCAAAAATTCAGAAAAATTATAAAATTCTGGATGATGAAATCCGCAAGCTGAAATCTTTTTTACCTTTTCTCGAAAAAAAGGAATCCGATTTATTGAAATACCAGGAGGTTAGTTTTGTAAACTACCTGAAGTATGTTTTACATATTAAAAAGTAGTAGTGAGTCATAAGTTTTTATTAGTAGTAAGTCATAAGATAAAAGTAAAAGGTCAAAATATTCTATAGTCAAAAAATCAAAGATCAAAAAGCGCAGCGATCTGTTATCTAACATTCAATAAACTAATGTCTGTAAAAATATTTGAAAAAATTGAAAAGGAAGGTATTTTTCTTCTGAGATCCTGGAAAGTGGATAATGACGAGATTAAGGTTAAAAGAGAAACGAAAGGCACTGTCAAAGTGATTTTTGATGCAAAAAAAAATGGAGTGCTCTTCCGTCTGACCTTTTATGCTATTTTGATAGAAGACGTTTTTTCCAACAATAAATTGGTTCATCCTACCGTTCATTTGAACTGGAAAATAAACTTTATTTTTATTGTCGATAACCCTGATGATCTCTCTCTTTCTGTATCCCCGGAATCTTTTTCCGATAAGCTATTCAGTTTTTTGGGAAATAGTGATAAAGAACTTTATAATAAAAAATTCGATGATTTGTTTTTTGTTAAATCCAATCATGACTTTGCTTATGCTCAGGTTATTGATGAGAGGCTACAAAATTTGTTTGTTGAAAATATCAAGGGTTTTTCCAGAGTGTATCTCAGGAAAAATGAAATCCGATATGAAGAACCTTTTAATTTTGTAGGATGGAACTGGAAAAGAAAAAGAGAAAGGTTTATTCAACTTTTATCATTGTTTATGATGATGTCTGAAAATGTTAATAAACTGAATCAGGATTAATCTCTACTGTCTCCTACATGTTTCCCCTTTATTTCTTAAATAATTATTGTCCTCATCCTTCATTTCTCTTATTAATGAATAATTTTGTATATTCATGTTTATTATTTGTATCGTTTTCATCTTTTTATGTTATTCAAATTTTTTGCTAAAGAAAATTACGGGTCTGTCAGGAAAGAACTACATCAGGTTTTTCACTCCCTCGGTCTCAAGGATTCCGATATTAAAATAAAAATGCAACCTGCAACTTATTTTAAGCCCTATAAATTGGTAGCCGAAGGGAAACTGAAAGGACATAGGTTTGTTCTGAGTATGGTTTCTTCAGAGCTTAAAATTCCTAACCCTCAATCAAAACTTGAATTTATTATTCATTGTGAAAATCCGTCATGGCTAGCTTTCGGTATTTCACTAAATGGAGGGGAGGGTATATTTGAAAGTAAATTGGATATGCAAAAGGTAGCGGTCGATTGTTTAGATAATAAAAGTATCTCTGTAGCCTGTAATCAAAAGGAATTTGTTCTTGACCTTTTCAAGGGGGATTTTTGTAATAATATTTCTTTAGTCTCGGATTCAAAATTCTCTGATTTTTTGATTGAACGTAAACGCCTTTATTTTAAAACTGACTGGCTACCCACTAATTCTCAAAAAAGTATAATGCTCAAAAATTCTATTAGTTTTGCTTCTGCTCTTATAGGGAAAGTTGATCAATGGAATCCTGATTTGGCAAATAATTAAGTAGATCAATATTTTATATGGGAGGGAATTTCTATCTGAAATTTAATAAGGAAACTATTAAACTTAATGCCAAACCCTTTGCCGGTGGAGGAGAAGGGGATTTGTATAAAATTTCTTCCCCTTATAAGTTTAAAAATTATGTAGCAAAAATTTACCATCCCCATAAATTATCTGACCACAGAGAATCCAAAATACTTTTTCTGATCAATAACCCACCTGTCGGTCTTACAGGTGCTGTCATTTGGGCAAGTGATGCTATCTATGATTCAAAAAATAAATTTGCCGGCTTTATTATGCCTTTTGTGAAGGGTAAGAAGTTGGAAATACTTTGCCTGGGTAAACTTCCGCGGAAAATAAACAGTATATGGGAAAGGTTTGACTTGAAGAACCCACAGGCATTTAATTACAGACTCAGAATTTGTTTTAACCTTGCTGCGGCAGTTTATCAGATACATGCTACGAATAAATATGTACTTGTAGACCTTAAGCCGGACAATATCATTATTCAGCCCGAAGGGCTAGTTTCTATTGTCGATACCGATTCAGTAGAAGTTGTAGAGAATGGTAAATTACTTTTTTCTGCACCCGTTGCGACGCCTGAATATACACCACCGGAATTTTATGATAATAATTTCAGAGAAAATGATATCGTTGACCGGTCCTGGGACAATTTCAGCCTTGCTGTTATCTTTTACAAACTACTCTTTGGTATTCACCCCTTTGCTGCCTCTGCCAAGTCTCCTTACGATAATTTAGTCAGTATTCATCAAAAAATTGAACAGGGCTTTTTTGTACACAACAAAAAAATTGAGCATCTTCTTACTGTGATTCCACCCCCACATAGTCTGTTCAGTAAATTAAGCCCTGAACTGAAAAGAATGTTTATTGAATGCTTTGCCGATGGGCAAAACTCGCCTCAAAACAGGCCACATGCTGAGGATTGGTGTTCCACTTTACTGCCTTCGATCGGTGACCCTGAACTGGAAGCTCATTTTTCTTTTCTTTCAGGCTTTTATCATAAGGTTGACCTTACAAAATTTATTTTTCCTTCTGCTTTGCTTAAGGATTCTGAAATTAATATGGTCCCCAATGCCTGGATAGAAAAAAAAGTGAATGATTTTTTGGGCACAGTACCTGATTTGCCTACTTCTCTTAAAAGTCTGCCTTCAAATGCTATTAAGAACTTCTCTCTTTCAATTGATATGAAGGATTATGTTTTTTCCTGGGCTTTTACAGGATCGTTAATCACAGCATTTTTATTGTTAATCCCCGGTCTTTTAAATTGGTTGATCTATGATTTTTGGAGTTCTTCATTTTTTTTGATTAATTTCTTAATTTTGGCTGTTTTTTTACTGCCTCAATTTATTCTTCCCAGGCTAAGTTCTTTTGTCAGGCATTTTTTCTCTGAACAATACAGGCTAACTCAACTTTGGAACAGATTTAGCGTAAGTTACCCTGAATTGAGGGCAGATTTAGAAAAAAAGAAGCAATCACTTATTTCAAGATTAAAAAATGAAAATAATGAAGTTATTGCAGGGCTAAAGAAAAACAGAACGGGTTATGTTTCTGAGCTGAAGGCCTTTCTTAAAAATAAAGATCAAGAAGTGATTGTATTGAAAAAGGCATTGATCGCTGAAGTGGAAAAATTAAATAAAAAACTGGTAAATAAAGCTTTTGAAAATTCCCTTTTTCTTCAATTCAATGCCCCAAACCTTACAAAACTTGAAATGGATTTACAAAAACATATTAAAATTAATTCTTTGAAAGAAAATGACTTAATCAAGGAATTTGAATTGCTCGATGAATTGAAAAAGGAAAAAACTCTTGCTGTGACTGAATTGGAAGGTCACTATGATATAAAATATCAGACTGTTTTTGATGAATGTACTACTGAGATCAATAAAATATCCGGTTTGGTAAAAAATTTAGATAAAAAATATAAAATCCCTGTTGAAAATCTATTGATTTCACCGGATTCAAACAAAATGAAAATTTCTATTTCAGGTCAACTCAAAAAAACTAAAAAAGATATTTTATCTCTTTCAAAATTATCTGTTGATTGATTTCTATAAGATAGATCTTATTCAATAGAAATTTTAAATAATAAATAAAAAATAATTAAGTTGTTTTTTGTAAATTATTATAACTTTTTAAATTTGACAAACGAATCTAAAAAAATAACTATGATAAATAAATTTCTACTTGCGCTATCCTTTTTGTTCTTTTTCTTTTCAATGGATGCTAAGCCTGTATCTGAAAATGAAGCAAACAGGCTTGCTGAAAATTTTTATAGAATCAACAATAATAGTAATACGGATATTATTGTACTCGAAACAGCAGATATAGTGTATACACGAATCTTCAATGAAGCTAGTGGTCATATGCAGGACCTTCCGCTATATTATGTATTTAATGTCAATACAAATGATGGTTTTGTCATGATTACAGCCGATGATGCGGCCGTGCCTGTTCTTGGATACGCCCTGCGGGGACATTATGACCCGAATATAAAAGCAGATAATTTCAGAAAATGGGTTGAAAACTATAAAGAACAAATGCGCTTTATTATTGAAAATAATGTGCAGGCAACTGCTGAAATTTCACTCAGGTGGGAGAACCTAAGGAAGGGAATCGCTGATAATGACCGGAATAATTCTTCTGTAAACCCTTTGTTGGGTTCTATCACCTGGGGACAACAGGCCGGGTTTAATGCACAGTGTCCCGGTGGTTCGGTGGTGGGATGTGTGGCAACTGCTATGGCACAGATCATGAAATATTGGTCACACCCCGCTCAGGGTACCGGATTTTATTCCTATAATCATTCTACCTATGGCACGCAATCGGTAAACTATGGCAGCACTACCTATAATTTTTCCTCCATGCCCAATACCACTTCAAGTACTGAATCTGCCAAACTTTCCTATCATTGTGGCGTGGCTGTAGATATGATGTACAGCCCTTCGGGGTCAGGTGCTTATTCTTCGGATGCGAAAGATGCTTTTAAGGATTATTTTGATTATAAATCATCTACTATTGAATACCTTTCCCGTTCTTCCTACTCAGATTTCAACTGGAAACAATTATTGAAAACAGATCTGAATAATAATCAGCCATTATATTATGCCGGCACCGGTTCCGGAGGGGGACATGCCTTTGTTTGTGATGGCTATGACGCCTCTGATAATTTTCATTATAATTGGGGGTGGAGTGGTTCCTATGATGGTTATTTTCATATCGATGCCCTCAATCCAAGTGGGGTCGGTACCGGAGGAGGTACCGGTGGGTTTAATTCCAATCATCGTATTATAAGGGGTATTGAGCCTAATTCCGGTGGTGGCGGAGGCGGAGGCGGAGGAACCGCAGCAGCCGACCTGAATCTTTATTCCAATATGACGCTTTCACCTACCTCTCCTGTCAACTATGGCACTAATTTTACTGTTTCAGTTGATATTGCCAATACAAGTGGTGTTGATTTTTCAGGAGATGTTGCCGCTGCATTACTTGATAATAATAATAATTTCGTAAGTTTTATTGAAACCAAATCCGGAGAGGCTTATACAACTGGGTTTTATTATTCAAGAACTTTTTCCAGTACTAATATGTCCAATAATCCTTCGCCGGGTACTTATTCTATTGTCTTATATCAAAAAGAATCCGGTGCCGCTAATTGGTCAGTGATTGCCGATGGTTCTTACAGTAACTCAAAAACTTTAGTTATTCAGACAATAAATAGTGGTGGAATCGACCTTTATGCTTCTATTACTCCTTCTTCTGACCCTATTATAATTGGTTCTTCTTTTTCTGTAACTGCCAATTTTTACAATACATCTGCCTCCGGGTTTTCGGGAGATTTTTCTATTGATGTCCACGATGCTCAGGGAAATTGGATAACGGCTGTAGAGGTTAGGCCAATGAGTCTTGGTGCCGGGAATGTTTATAGTAGTAATATTGTTTTCTCTTCCACAGGACTTTCTTCGCTTACTGCAGGTACCTATCAGCTGGCAGCCTGGATGAAACCCACCGGAGGAAGCTGGGAATTGGTGGGCAATGGTTCTTATTCCAACCCTGTTCAGGTTACTTTTGCTGAACCTTCCCTTACCGGGGATATTTACGAAAACAATAATACTGCCTCTGTTGCCTATAATCTATCTGCGAGCTATTCCGGTACATCGGCTACTATTGCAACACCGGGGTCTAATATTCATGTAGGTGGTGATTATGATTATTACCGTCTGTATCTTCCCTGGGGCTATTCGTATTTTATCAATGCCGAGGTATATGATTCCTATAATACCTCATCGGGACAGTATGATAATGATGTTTTATTTTCCTATGATACCGGCAATGGTTTTTCAGAAACCTTTGATAATTCTTCCCATACTATTATACAACCTAACGGAGGAACTGTTATCTTTAAGGTGGCCTCCTATTATGTAGGACAGACAGGTAGCTACGAATTGAGTATAACTTCTAACCGGGGGACTGTGAGTCTTGAAAGAATAAGCGAAGAAGAGGCTTTAAGTGTTTTTCCAGTCCCGGCCAAAGATATAATTAATCTGAAATTCGATCAGGTGCCCGAAAATCTCCAATCTATTGAAGTTTTTAATGCGTCCGGACAATCTGTTCATTCTGTAACCGGAGGCGATGTTAAACAGCAGTTGCAACAGATTTCCACAGACAAATGGGCAGACGGCACCTATTGGTTAATGCTTCGGTCCGATGATGCTATAAGCCGCAAGCCACTTATTATTGCCCACTGATTTTGAAGGGGATAATTTACCATAAAAAAGAAGTTGCTCAGAAAGGGCAACTTCTTTTTTTATATAAATAATTAAAAATAGCGTTTTAACTTCATCCCTCTTCTTCTTCTATATTGCTTACCAGTTCATAGACAGCCATCATCCTTACTGTATTTTCTTCCAGTTCACTCAGGTCGATTTTTACTACATCCACGGCTTTGATTGCAATAGCGTCCGGTAATGCAATTTTAGCAATTTCTTCTTCCCCAATGTATATTTTGTTAACACCGCTTGCACCATGTCTTACAATTTTGGCATATTCATCATTCTTAAGGTCATAAAAAATTCCGTTTTCACGAATAAGTCCTTTTTTCTGATTGTCTATCGTTACTTCTGTGCCCTTATTTGTAATCCTGAAAATGTACTCATGGTCCTGAGATAAAATATAAATTACAGCATTTTGTCCCGGGCCAATATAATTCTTATAAGCATAAGCAAAGATAGGGTCACCGGAGGAAGAAAGAAAGACACCATTACCTGATCGTGCATTGTCTTTGGTAAGAATCTGATCTATCTGATTAGATGAAATCTCGTCTGTCCAGGGCATGAAGCCCCCTTTGAATTGTTTGACCTTGTCTTTAAGTTCTTTCAGGTCTTCTTCAACCTCAGAGCTTGTAGGTTGAACATTCCGTAAAAATTTCAATAAAAAAAATATTCCAACTGCCGCCAGGGCTAAAAAGATTAATATTTTCATATCTGTTATTTTAATCAGCTAAAAAGGTAATTTTAAATAGTTTTTTCTTTTATAGGATGCTTTAACTTATTAAAATAACAAAAAAAAGCTGATAAATGAATACATTTCATCTATCAGCTTTTAATATTTTTTAAAATCTCTTCTATTTATCCTGAATCTTGAAAACCTTAGTACAGGTTTTACAATATAATCTGAATAAATACTGTTTGGCATGTGGCATATCTGATGAAGGATTCTTCTCGTAATCTACCTTGTCCTGATCGGTATTTCCCATAAGAGGTTCATTGTGTAATTCACAACGTTCAAATGTAGAACGCCCCCTGTTGACTGATTTATCCTGCGCATCAAAAAACTCCGCTTCCTTAGTCATGACCTTAGTACATTTTTTGCAATATCTGCGGTAATTAAGCTGATAGGCAAAAGGGTATTCATCTCCTGCGGTATAATCAGAGGCATTTGCGCGGTAATTGTCGCTAAGGCTCATATGCTTGCTGTGAATAGGGCAAACGGACATAGTATTTTTCTCCTCTCTGTTCATTCCGCTTACCTGTGCTACTATCGTTGCACTTGAGTTTCCGTTTTTGGCGGCTTTAGCCTTTTTTTCCTTTGCTGGTTTTTCGGAATTATCATCTTGTGACAATAGTGGTGAAGTACCTGCTGCCAAAAATATAATTGAACATAACCAGAATAGTTTGAATTTATTCATCTCTTTATTATTTATGTTTTTAAATTTTATTCTTTTTTTGCAAAAGTATACAAATTGGTTGGTATGCTTTCGCTCAACAAATATTTTTTTACTTTCAACGAATCCATTATACAGATTCTGTATTAAATATACAAAAATGTATACCAATCGACAAGATATAACTTTTATAATTTTAATTTCTTTTATTACTATACAAAAAGGGTTCCGATTTCAGGATTCCATTTTTTAAATAGCAATCATTAGACTGTTATTGGCAATCCCACTGCATATCGGATAAAGCGTACCAACTCCGTCTGTAGGAGAAATGCCACCATTCTGTCGTAATTGTTTTAAAACCCTGCGCTTCCATGGTGTTCAATAAGAGTTGCCTGTTTTCTTCAATATCTTTACTCAAACCCTTGTAAGACCAATAGGCTTCATACCCAAAATAGTCAAATTCAGTTCCCATATCAAGAGCTAAGCCCGTATTAAGGTTGATAATAGTCAAATCAACTGCACTTCCTCTGCTGTGCATAGACCCCTTTTGTGGGTTAGTCACAAATCGTGGGTCAGGTTTTTTTTGCCAGAGTTTTTTTTGTGCACTCTGCGGACGATAGCAATCAAAAACATGAATCCCCAAGTTTTGTTCATTTAGTTTTATTTGTGCATTCAGAAGTGCCTTTGCTACCGCTTTACGGAGGAAACATGCTTCACAGGGATAAATTTTAATTTGCATGAAGTTATTAGTGGAAGCATATCTTATGTCCATCGACAAATCAGGTATTAAGCGTTTCAAATCTACCCAAGCTGAATCGTGCAATTTGAAAATAGCCTCTTTTTCTGCATGCGTATATAACCCCGGTTTATCCTTAGAAGAATCCTTGGTAGGTTCCGGGAGTAGTATACTGTCATTGGTTATACTTTCTGTAACAGGAATCTCTGAATTTTTTTGTTCAGACCCCTTGTCCAAAGCACAGGAACAAGAAAACAAAAGAGGAAAAAGGATGCATAGTGTTTTTAGGGTCATTCTGATGAATTCTGAATGCAGTCAATTAATTTCTGATTATTGATATTTTTTTCTCATTCTGTCAAGATTTCGTTTAGAATCCCTTTCCTTCAGACTTTCCCGTTTGTCATAACTCTTTTTTCCCTTAGCGAGTGCAATCTCCAGTTTGGCAAAGCCTCTTTCAGAAATGAAAAGTCTGTAAGGTACGATTGAGAACCCCTTCTCTTTGACCTTACTATGTAGTTTCTTTAATTCTAATTTTGTAACAAGTAATTTTCTCGGACGTTTGGGAATGTGGTTGTTATAGGTTCCGTATTTGTATTCGGAAATATGCAAATTGTTAATATAGAGCTCACCCGATTTTACGACGCAATAAGCATCACTCATATTTACCTTTGATAGTCTTATAGATTTTATTTCTGTACCCTGAAGAACAATCCCTGCATCGAGAGTATAGATAAAAATATACTCATGCTTGGCCTTTTTATTAGTGATTTCTACTGTTTTGTGTATATCCATGATTAAAAATTAAAGAAACATTCAAAAAAAAGTACAAATATTAGGAATTCTAAAAATATACTTCTTACTTTTGTTTAAAATCGGTGTCTTTTGTAATGTGAAAGTAACAATTACTCACTTTATCTAAGCATTTTTTGAAGAATAAAGTTCTCATGTTTTAAGATTATAGTATTATTATTTTAGTAAAGATTCAAATGAAAGTAATATTCGCCTTTTTTATCTTTTTGTCTTTTGCGCTTTTGATTGGTTGTGGAGAAACTTCCACAAATAATTCTGTTGAGGTTCCTGTCAACGATATGGAAGCTTCTTCTGAGAATACTGTTTCTACAGATAATCAGGATAATGAGAAGTATGTTAATTCAGGAATAATTACCGATGAAATTGTTTCTAAAGCCTGCGATTGTCAGGTGAATGCCAAAAAGCCTGATGGAACATTGGATGTTAGTTTGATGAGGTCATGTATGGGGGGAGATAGTTATCAGTTTGTAAAAAGTCTTTTAGAGGCCAACACTGCTGAAAAAGAAATTAATAATGCCCGAAAACTACTGAAAGAAAAAATGAATACCCAATGTCCAATGTAACTGATTTGTATTAACCTTTTTTTTATGACTATTATTAAGTAGTCAATATTTTTAACTCTTTTAATTTTAGAATAATTATGAAAACGCTAAAAATCTTTTTTTTGATGTTTATGGTAAGTGGTTTTTTGGTAAGTTGCAGCGGTGAAGCTACTACTACAGAAGAAGAAACTACTACTGAAGAAACTACTACTGAAGAAGCTGCTACTGAAGAAGAAGCTGCTACTGAAGAAGCTGCTACTGAAGAAGCTGCTCCTGAAGAAGCTGCTGAAGAAGCTGCTACTGAAGACGGTGCTGAAGAAGCTGCTACTGAAGAAGCTGCTCCTGAAGCTCATTAATAGTTTTGGTTAGAAAAAATCTATGAGATTTAATCTCCTGGAACAATAAAAAAAATACCTGACTTTTGTCAGGTATTTTTTTTGTGTCTTAGTCAAAGGAGATGCCGGATTTTTTCAGATAGGTTTGATAAATAAATTCTGAGCCACTTTATTGGTAATTGTACTCTCTGACTGATTGTTAATTTTTAACAGCAGTGATTGGTCGTATTCAAATATCGAAATAATTTCTACCGGAGTGCCTAAAATTAAAGTCAACTGTTCGAGATATTGTAAAAATGGGGAGGAATGTTCTTTGACCCCTACTATTACTGCACTTTGACCGATGCTTAGTTCGGATAGGAATTGTTGTTTATGAGGTTCTATATTTCCATCTCTGTCGGGAATAGGATCGCCATGCGGATCAAATTTTGGAAAGCCAAGGAACTCTTCCAAAGAGTTGAAAAGCTTTTCTGATTGTATGTGTTCAAGCTGTTCGGCTACATCATGGACTTCATCCCATGTGAAGTTTAGTTTATCTACCATGAAGGTTTCCCATAATCTGTGTTTACGTAAAAGTAAGAGGGCGCATTTTCTTCCTTTTGCGCTCATCTTAGTTCCCTTGTATTTTTCATGAAGTACAAATCCTTTTTCAGCAAGGCGTTTCAGCATATCGGTTACCGAAGCTGCGGAAGTACTCATAGAAGAAGCTATTGCATTAGTTGATACAGAGACTTCTTCCTTGCCCGATAACTTGTATATAGCCTTCAGGTAGTTTTCTTCAGTAG
Source organism: uncultured Aureispira sp. (assembly GCA_905480075.1). GTDB lineage: Bacteria > Bacteroidota > Bacteroidia > Chitinophagales > Saprospiraceae > Aureispira. Next base: position 12,596 of record CAJQOX010000014.1, read on the forward strand.
ATGATAATGACATAATTTCTGGTTTTGATTTTTTTTTCTTTACTAATTTATAATTCCTTTTTCCCAGTTGTTAATCTCTGTACGCCAGGGGCGCCTTAGTTCCGGCGATCTTTCAAGTTCAAACCTTTCCCCCCTTTTATTAAATATGAGTTCCAATTGATTCCTGCCATTATCAGGATGATAAAACCAAATTTCATGATTTTTTTGTTTTCTTATATTATCTGGCTGCCCAAAAATTATATACAACATCCCTCGGTCAGTTTTCCAACCTTCTTTATTTGTTGTAAACAAAATATTGGCATTCCGGATTCTGCTATAATATAAGGAAACGATACTTTTTTGGGATTTTGACCGGTTCTTTACGTAATTTTTTCTACGGCTATCCCAGAATTTATTAAGCTCTTTTTCCGGCTTTGGGGTATGGGGTATTGATTCGTAATCTTCTTTTTTTAATATATAGGAAAGACTATTTATCATATCTTTTTTATTGGTGTAGCCGGGGAAACTCTTTCCAAAGCAATTCAAAAAAAAGCCTTCTGTGGAATTGCTGTCAGTCTGTACAAAATAGAGGCCTTCTTCGATTAGTTTAATTCCCTTGCCCCGAGGGATTTGATAAATAGCATCGTACTCACTAAGGTTAAATTTATTGTTAGCTGTCTCGTAAATTTGAGTAGCTGCAGGCTGTTTTTTACTGAAGAACTTGATAAAAAAGGAGGTTGTTTCTTCAAGATAATGCTCAATACGAAATTCTTGTTCAGGATTTACATAGTTTTTCAGCACAGGGCGATTTCCTTCCGTGGATGTTAAGTATATAGTTTGTTTGTTTTCCTCTGTCCTGTCTACATAGATGATGTCGCTCAATAAATTGTAATTATTCAAATCATATATCGTTAGTTCCAGTATATAATTGGGTCTGAAACTATCTATTCTGATTTTGTATGTTTTGTTATAAGAATTTTTAAAATCTCTTTCATATTCATAAATTACCTCATTACCGTCATTTGTGTTAAAAGTAGAGAAAGAGATTCTAATAGCATTAAACTGACTTTTTATCAATAGGAAGCTAGAGTTTTTTTCATGCCTGACCTGATAATCTGCCTTGAAAGTATCTGAATATGTCAAAAGGTCCTTTTTGTCCAAAGGGTTGTTGCTTATAGTAACACAACCATAAATTAACAGGATTGATATAAAAAGAACAGGCTTCATTTAATTGTTTTGTTGTACAATTATAATTCAGGAGTCAAGTAATTTTTCACGCTTTCTGGTTTGTCTTGCAGCAATATGAATACTCATTTCATATAGAAAGTAAATCGGAATCCCGATGATTATCTGAGTCATAATATCCGGAGGGGTTACAAGGGCAGCAATAACCAATATTATTACTATGGAATGCTTTCTGTATGCCCGCATAAAATCATCTGTTATCAAACCCATTTTTGAAAGATAATACACTACTATAGGGAGTTCAAATATGATCCCAACCGGCACAGTAAACATAATCATATAGTTAATTAAGGATGTTGCCTTAATTAAATTTCCCGTGTTTCCGGAATTAACCATCGGGAGTTCATAGCCCACCAAAAAGTTGATGGCAAAGGGGGCCAAGACAAAATATCCGAATGTAATTCCTGCCAGAAACAAAAAGCTACTGATAAATACAACACCGTTAGCTGACTTGATTTCCTTTTGATATAATCCAGGTTTTATAAATTTCCATAGTTCCCACAATATATAGGGAAATGCCATAATAAAGCCCCCAAACAAACATATTTTAATATGCAGCAGAAACGCTTCGCCCATATCGAAGGTGACGAGGTTAATTTGCTTGGGAGTATAACACATTTTTTCTCCCATTCCTGCCCAGTTGGATAACCGGCACATGAGCTTGTAGGTCAGGAAACCATCGTTTAAAGGTCCGAAAATGACGGTTTCGAGAATGGTCTTTGTGGCAAAAAAAATAAACACTGCAGAGGCACAAATAGAAATTGCGATACGAATTAAGTGTATTCGTAATTCATCCAGATGTTCTACAAACGACATCTCCTTCTCCCCATTTTTTTTTTGGCTGGATTTTGTAATTGTTTCGGGCATGTTTTGCTTACAGTACTTTATAAATTCATTTTAATAAAACTCAAAAGTACAAAATAAATATGAATTGTTATTATCTTATGGATAAGATGACACAGCAGCCAATATTATGTAGATTCCTTAGTTAATTATCTGATTATTAGTTCTGATTATTTCTATGATAAGTGGGGCTTATGTAATAGCCTGAAATCTAAAATCCACTACTTGTTTTACATTAGTTGTTTAATAATGTCTATAAGATTGTCATTTTGATAAGCTTTTTTATCTTCCTTGATCTCTTTAATTATTTCTTCATCTAATTTCAGTTCAATAAGAATGTTATTTGTATTGTCCTTTTCTTTGTTATCCTTGCTGTGATAATTGCGTAGAAGTTGTTTTGCCGCTACCTCTTTTTGTATCAAAGCATTGTTCTCTATGCTTACAGAAGTGTCTACTTTCGGTTGTTCTTTAGTGCTCGGGCCCCTGCTGAAAACATTCATAAAGTCTTTCGGCTTCCGTTCATTAGAACCCAAAAGTGCTTCGTCATTCATTTTGTTATGAATTTCAAGGTCTTCTTTTGAAACTTTTCTGGAGAGCAAAAAATCATTTTCTATCAGCCCTAAATCTTCACCCTCTATAGGGGTTTTGTCTTTTTTAGGGTCTCGAATAGCCTTTGCAGCAGGTATTTTTATTCCCTGACTTTTTCCCTCTTCCTCTGCTTGCTTTTGTTTTATTTCAGCTAAATCAATCACCTCTTCTTCCGGTTCTTCTTCTTCATTAGTCTCTTCTGTCAAAATTTCTCCTTCCTCTTCTTCCTCTAAGAAGGATTCCTCCTCCTCATGATAGGCATCTATGATGTCTTGGTCATCTTCTTCAGAAATATCATTCTCTTCTTCCGTTTCCATATTTACAGATAGCATACCTTCTTCTTCTTTCTGTTGAAACTCGTTGTTGATAGAAGTTTTGCTTTCTTCCTCCTCTTTTCTTTTTTTTATTTTCGGTGATCTTATTCTTTTTGCCATAGCTTATTTTCTGTTTTGTATATACTAAACTTACAAATTATTATCAAAATTACCTAATATGCCCCTGAACAATTACAACTGGATTCACTTGAATAAAGGGAGGTCGTTTATGTAGAAAATGGATTATTGGATTAATTAAATAATTAAAGATAATGTAAGGGGAGTAGCTCTAATTGCAATACTCATAGGTTGTTTCATTGTCCTTAACCCACTTTAAAGGGATATATTTCATTTTTATTTTATTATGTATGCATATTTTTTCAAGGTGTTTATTGCTATGTGTGTCAAGTTGAGAGATTTTTGGTAGAGAACTCATGTTCAATCCGGTTAGTTGATTTGTGGCACAACGCAAAACGCGTAGTTTTGTGTTAGTACCCAATTCGAGGTTGTTTATATTGTTATGCGTGCAAACCAAGGTCCATAAATGACTGTTTTTACTCAAGTCCAGGCTCTTTAAATTATTAGTATCACAGTATATTTTTTCCAGATTTTCGTTGTTCGATAAATCAAGATCTTTCAGGTGGTTTTTTGTACAGATTAACTTTGTCAATTTAATATTCCCGCTGACGTCAATGTTAGTAAGGTTGTTGTGGTTGCAGTTAAGGGTTTTTAAGTTCTTTACACTGCTGATGTTAATCGTTTTCAGGTGATTGTCATTGCAGCTCAGTTTTTTGATGTCGGGGCTGTTTTTGATTTCGAGATTAGTCAGTTTGTTGTCGGAACAATTCAGTAACTTCAAGCTGACATTATCACCTGTTATTAACTCCACCATATGGTTGTCGGTTATTGTAAGGTGTTCAATTGCTTTATTGTTACTGATATCAAGGTGTGTAATGTGATTGTGTTCTGCATTCAGGAATATCAGATTTTTATTTCCCGATAAGTCAAGTTTTTTTATTTTATTCTGATAACAGCTGATTCTTTTTAACTTCGGATTATTTGTTGTAATTAAATCTAAGAGATGGTTTTTGTTACAAACTATTTCTTCGAGCTTTGTTGCCTTCTTTAAATCCAGGTGTTTAATCTTGTTCTCATTGCAAAATATGTCTATCAAATGATCATTAGCACCCAAATGAAGGTCAATCAGATTGTTCCTTCCGCATATCAAATGGGTAAGGTCTGCATTTTTACTGATATCCAGTTTGTGAATGTTGTTTGACCTGCAATTCAATTCAAGTAACTTTACACAATTGTTTATATTTAAAGATTCAAGATGATTGTGGTGGCAATCTATTATTAATGTTTCGGAACAGTATTTAAGGTCTATCTCTGTCAGCTCATTATTGTCAATTATCAGTTCTTTCAAATTTTTATTCTGATTTATTTTCAATTCTCTTATATGATTGTGCGTACATTTAAGAACCTCTAAAGGTGATTCATTGGGAAGGATAAGTTCCGTCAGGTGGTTATCTTTACAATGTATTTCTTTTATATTTATGTTTTTTCTAAAGTTCAGAACCTCTATCTTGTTTTCGTAACATATAATTTTCTCCAACAATGTATTTTGTTCTAAATTAAGCGAGCTGAAATGATTGTTGTGGCACTCTAACTCTTTAAGCTTTATGTTTTTAGTCAAATCCACTTCTCCTAACCTGTTGTAGTTGCAATTCAGGTATTCGAGGCTAACAAAGGCACTAAGACCGCTTAAATCGCTTATCTGATTTTTATAGGAATCATCAGAATAACTGGAAAGGTCTAATTTTAATACCTTTTTGGCATCAGCAGTAAATATTTTTCCATTAATTTCACCATCAGAATCTATTTTTAATTCTATCAGCTTTTTTTCGAATGCAGCGTCAGGTATAGATGTGGTTTGTGCATTTAAACTGGTGAAAGTTATAAATAACAGAAGGTAAATGAGGACGTGTATACGCATTAGTATTAATTATTAATGATACAAACCTTGTGTGGTTTAATTTAATTTGATGTTGCTGCAGTTGTTTATTAAACTAAAAATACTCAAAGAATATTAAAATGCGTGTTAATCTGAATATATTTCTTAAAGAATATAAAAAAACGTTTTAATTTTTAATCAATATATGCATAACCAATTCATTAGAACAGAAAGCGAGAGGTTATCAGAAGCACCATCATTTCTTACCATTAATTCAAAAAGCAGGCCACAACATTGGCAGGAATACACTATGCGATTATATTAAGAAATACCTCTCCTCAGATGCCTCATCAGGTTGCAGGAAGGACTTAATTAATACATTTTTTTTGTTTAAGTAAAAAATGCAGGATGATAAAAGGAATGCCTAAAAAGAAAATTTCAATGTGACACGAACGGAGAAAAATTGTGCGTCTCTGTTGTCCAGATAGGTCAATCTCCAAAGGGCATCTACCCTGATGAATTGAAGAATATTCTCTATACCTGCACTGACTTCTGCATAAGGCCCTTGATCAAAAGTCCCGTAAAAGGCCCCCTCATTATAGGGAGGAGTCCTTAATTTGGAACTTTTGATTGAGCGGTCATAATTATTGAGCCGGTTAGCATCTTTGTTTTGCTTCGATAAAGTTCCCCATGAGGCACGTACTGCTGTAACAAGCCGCCATTTCAACCATTTTCTGATAAAAGGAATTCTATTCAATATAAACCCGTCCCAATGATGTTCGATACGGGCATGCACAAAAAAGTCACTCACAAATTCAAAGCTGTTCATGCTGTTGAAAGAAGTCTTGTTGTAAAAGTAGGCCTCGTTCCCCGGATGTGTTTCGAGAAGTAAATAGGGGAGGACACCGAATACTTTTCCACATTCCACCTGATATTCTACATAACCAACCGGACTAACATAGAACCAGTGTTTTATACCAAGTCGAATTTTATGGAACCTGAATTGTGATCCCAAAACTCCTTTTATACCCATAGTATATGAAAGGTCAATAATAGGATATTTTGATCCCATGCTAAAATCCCTGAAAGGGCCGGATATCAGTTTTTCCTTATAGGCAAATCTTGTCTTTAGTACAATTTCTGTTGATCTGATTTGAGTGATCGTATCCGGAAAAGCAGGACTTTCAGGGTTTCTCTGAAGGAATTTGAAATTTAAGCCCCCTTGTTTTGTGTTCTCATAGCCCACAGGTTGCAATCTTCTGTGCATTATTGCAACTCTGTTAGAAAATCCACGCTTCCATGTATGGTGAAACCAAACCTTACCTTCCTGGACATACATCATTTTTTGTGGTATTGGCCTGCGCAACCATCCCGCGAAAAGACTTTGTGTCTTTCGTTCTTCAGAACTACGGTTCTCAAAGGTGGCATCATTGATAAAGCTTGCTCCTATCGCCGAGCGTCTGTATCGGTTGAAAACATATTGCATGTTGCCTCCGTACTTCCAGCGTTTATCCTTAAAACCATAGCCGGCATATCCGTAAATCTGAAACTTCTTGCTGAGTTTATTGCTCGTTCCAACTCCAAGGCTCAGTCTTACCCCCTCAACATCATTCCAGGTAAATAAGCTGGAGTAAGGACCTATTTTGATTGGGCCGAAGACTTTATATCCCCCGATGACTATCTCAACAATTTCAGCAATTGTTTTGAATAAAGGGATATTTTGAATGCTGTCTACCATTTTGTAAACCCCGGCTTCGTTTTTAGATAACTCTTCATGACGATTAGCCGACCAAAAGGTATCTGCCTTTTCCAGTTCCTCATACTTTACGTCTTCAGGATCCTGTTCTTTGAAAATCTTTATGCCATCCGGTTGATTTACCTTAAAGTCTTTATATGAAACAGTTTTTCGACCAATGATACCGAGGCCTTTGTCTTTTTTTGTAGTAGCAAAATCTATCACAGTTTTTTGCTTCACCGGAAGCCAGTATTTTTCTTCATAAGGGTCGTATTCCTGATATATTATTATCCGGTTAACAAGGTTTACATTTGCTTCGGGGTTCATGCGCATGTTTACAAGCAATAATGCATAATCTTCCATTGAAACCCAAAAATCTCCGTAAAAAGTATTGCCGGCCTTGTCCTTGGGGATGAATTTAAGCTTATAACTCCATTTTCCTTTTATTTTTGTACTGTCCATGATATAGTACTTATAAAAAGTTAACCCTGATACAGAAAAAGGACTGATAAACTCCTTGCCCAATAATTTTATGTTGTTATTATAAATGTTGTATTCTTCGTTCATGCTCCCAATGAACTCAACAACTGTCTGATTCTTTACTCCGGTAACACGTTGTGCCTTAAGAACGTCTTTCTTGTCCATTCCTTTTACAACATAGGTGTCGAAGATGTTTTCTGCAACATAGGCAGGTAAAAAAGGCTTTACATCCGAAACAGTATCAATATTGTCAAAAATGAATTGCAACTTCTTGAAGATTTTCATGTCCTTCATCTGAGGTGTGATATTCACCAGGTCCAGTTCTACTTTGGAATATACTTCTGCACTGTAGGATTCTGCTACTCTTTGCAAATCATTAACCTTCTTATTTTTGTTGATTTGACGGATAATCTCATTGGCAGGGTTCTCACCGGCATTTACGACTACTTCTATACCAAGGTCCATCGAACTGGATTTCATCCGGAAATTGATGATTTGTTCAGATTGTTCCTTATCGATAAGCTTGTAGCTATTGTTGTATCCCAACGAGTTAGAGGCAATGCTGTCGCCTGAGGATGCATCGAATTCTATTACATAATAACCGTCAATATCAGTCAGAACGCCATTGCTTGTTCCATATATAAAGACACCACAAAATGGCATTGATTCTTCCGTGTCATCATCTATGACCTGCCCGGTTATTTTAATAGTTTGTGAATGGCATATATTTATTGCTAATGCACAAAGACTTATTATCAGATAGAATATTTTCATTCGCTTTTATTCGTAATCTTATTCAAAGGTTTCATGGAGGGCTAAAATAAGTAAAAATTATTTAATATTTATTATTTATTTGCATGTTAAAACAGTATTTTGTGACAAGTAAATAAATAAATGGTTAATTACTCTTTTTAAGGTGTAAATGTCTTCTATATACTTTCTTTAGCTTCAAAAATATGTCCAAATCTTTTTTTATTATTCTTTCTTCCCTGTTCGTCTTGCTTTCATCGGGATTTGTATATTGGTCTTCTACTCTTTTTTCCAATAAGGTTGATTCCTTTATTCAAACAATTGATATGTCATTTTATTCTCACAGAGGGGCAGTATCTCTTGTGAACGAGCCGGCTACTGATTTTATGTACAATAAAATTTCTGCTGTCGAGAAGATTTATCTGAAAGGCAACCGCCTGAATGCTTTGGTTGGTTTTAATGATCTGCTGCTTGAAGACCCCGGGAATATGGAGTTGATGTTGCGTATAGCTATTATTTATACTCAGGAAAAACAGTTTGATGCTGCTTTGGAAAAATTAAAATTAGTTTATGATTTTAAAGATTCTGTTTATTCCCCCGATGCTGCATGGTTTATATCCTTAATATATTTTAAGATGGGCAAAGATAAGCAGGCAGTTTCTCTTCTCAAAGAAATTGTCGATAATCGTGGCAACTTTTTTCTTAATGCCCAGGTTTTATTGGATTATCGTTAGAAAAAGTATGCAAGTGTTTTATAGATTATCAATCCTGTACTATCAAAACGCAACTATTTTTTGCTGATTTTAGCCCATGAGTCCTTCAGTGCCACTGTTCTGTTGAATACCAGATTTCCAGGATTGCTATCTTTGTCTACACAGAAATATCCCAATCGCATAAATTGAAAGCTCTCTCCTTCTTTAGCGTGCGTCATTCCCGGTTCAAGACAAGCAGAAACAGTTCGGAGAGATTCATCATTTAAGAATGTCTTGTAATCTACCGCTCTTTTGCGTTTTTTACCCTGTTCGTCCCTATAGCTTTCTTTGTGCCCGTCAGGAGAAGGGTCAGTAAATAAACGATCGTATATTCTTACTTCAGCTCTAATCGCATGTTCAACAGAGACCCAATGCAAGGTGCCTTTTGCTTTTATTTCACTGATGTCCGATCCGGACTTACTGTTTTCGTAATAGGTGCAATATACTTCTTCGATCGCTCCGCTTTCAGAAGATTTGAATCCGGTGCAATGTAAAATATAGGCACCTTTAAAACGAACATTCCGGTCCGGAGCAAGTCTACGCCATTTTTTATGAGGTTCTGTAGTGAAATCTTCCTGCTCAATAAACAGTTCGCGTGAAAAAGGAACTTTGCGGCTTCCCATGCTTTCATCCTCGGGATTGTTAATGAGGTGCATTTCCTCCACCTGACCCTCGGGGTAATTTGTTATCACTACCTTCAGTGGGTTCAAAACACCCATCACACGCGGTGTGCTCTTGTTTAAATCTTCCCTTACACAATTTTCCAATGAAGACAGATCAATATACTGATCCCGCTTACTGACCCCTGCTCTACGAATAAAGTTTTTAATTGAATTGGCAGTATAGCCTCTCCTTCTCATGCCTGATATCGTAGGCATCCGGGGGTCATCCCATCCGTTGACTACCCCTGTTTCTATTAAGTCTTTGAGCTTGCGCTTACTTGTAATAGTATAGCTCATATTCAATCTGGAGAATTCTATTTGTTGCGGTTGGTATACTCCCAGTTCAATCAGACACCAATCGTATAACTCACGGTGTACTTCAAATTCCAGCGAACATAAAGAATGTGTTATTCCTTCTATAGAGTCTGAAAGCCCGTGTGCCCAGTCATACATTGGATAAAGACACCAGTCATTTCCAGTGTTGTGGTGACTCTCGTGCTTTACTCTGTAAATCAGAGGGTCCCGCATCAGCCAGTTATCGGCCTGCATATCTATCTTTAAGCGTAATGCACAAAACCCATCAGGAAATCTGCCAGCTTTCATTTGTTCAAACAAAAACAAATTCAGCTCAGCATCTGAATCGCGGAATCTGCTTTCTCTACCAAGCCGTTTTTCATAATCCATCGTTTCCGGAGAAGAAAAATCGATGTAGGCTTTGCCTTTTTTTATTAATTCAACAGCATATTCATAGAGCTGAACAAAATAGTCTGATGTGTAATATAGGCGGTCTTCCCAATCAAAGCCCAACCATTTGATATCTTCTTTAATAGCATTTACAAAGTCGGTCTTCTCCGTAGACGGATTGGTGTCGTCAAATCTCAGATTGGTTTTGCCTCCGTATTTTTCTGCCAGGTCAAAACTTACACATATTGCCTTGGCATGACCAATGTGTAAATAACCATTCGGTTCAGGAGGAAAACGCGTAAGTACCTTTTGGTTGAATCGTCCGCTTTTATTGTGCTCTTCTACAATGTGTTCTATGAAATTCAGGGTCTCTTTTCCTTCCTCTTTGATCTCGTGGCTCATAATGACAGTATATCTTGATGGTTTTTTAAAGTCTGTTGATTTAATTCTGCCGCAAATTTAGTTAATTTAATCCTCTTATAATAATTGTTCCTCTTAATTTGTCTATTACCTATTCCTTGTATTTTGCATCTTGTGATCCGAATGTTTTTTTTTGATTTGTCATAAGTAGTGTTTTTGATCTTTTTCAAAACATAAAACCCCGGAATTAAGTTAATAATTCCAGGGAGTATTGGGTTCAAGGACTCTGCGTTATATCTTTATAAATGGTCTTATTATTTTCTCTCCGTTATTTAGTCTGACAGATATAATGTAGGTGGATGGAATTAATTCTCTGATTCCTCCTATTTCAATAATAGAATAGGGCGCTGTGTTTTTGTCATACTCTCTGATTATCTTCCCGCTCAAATCAGCAATTTGTATTTTGCTTGTGGTGCATCCCTCCGGAAGATCGTTGAATCTTATTCTAAGAATGTCATTTACTGGGTTTGGATAAAGCAATAAATTATTTGTTTCTGTGTTTTTTATTCCACTTACAGCTTTTGTTTCCGTGTAGCTGAACCGGCCATCTGTTTCTATTATTTTTATTCTGTAATAACTGGTAACAGGAATGCTGTTCAGGTGAAAGTAATTATAAGATGTTTCTTCACCTGCAAGTCCTTTGGATAAGAGGCTTGTTATTTTTTCGAATTCATGATTGTCATTGTTCATCATCTCAATCTGAAATTCAATGTTTTCTTCCTCTGTTTGAGCAATCCAGCTAATTTCTACCTTGTTTTCATTTTTCCTCTTTGCTTCAAAATCTACTATTTCCAGAGGCAAGAGCGAGTTGTTATTTATGTTAACAATAACCATTTGTGAAAAAGAGGTAAGGTTGTTATCCGTGTCATATCCTACAGAACCAACAGAACCTGATGTCGCTGTCTCTGCACCACCTCTTGAATTGCCCCATGTGGCACCGAAATCATTGTCGCCCCGTTTGTAAAGGAGTAAAGGGGAAGAAGCCTGAGGGGAGTTAACATCATCTTCCGATATATAATTGATTCTGTTGAAAGTTAGTGCCTGAATGGGAGAAAAATTAAGGTTTGTGCCAAAATTTTCTACAATAAAATATTCATTGTCCACATCACCGGCAATCGAATTCCATCCGTGTGGTTGTTCAGTCTCTATGCGGTATAGCACTATCTCTCCGTCAGGGGTGGCCGACCCGAAATTAATAATGACATCACTGTTGCTGAAGTTAGCAAGGTAAGGGCCGGTGCCCGGAATTGTTATCCTGTCTGACTTTCCCCCGCCTACGGCTGCTTCCGAGGCTATATAATCTGAACTTGTCATTCCATACGTGATGCCATTATTTGTGTTTTTTGCATCTTTTACACCGCCGGCCGTGCCAATAGTTGAGTCACTGTTGAATTGATAATAGGAAATTAATCCGGTTTCTGTGCCCCTTAGTGTCAAATGCATGTTTTCTCGTATTTCATTCTGACTTAGTTCTTTACTCCATATGCCGACCTCATCTATTGCCCCTGTAAAATAATTTATTGGTCCTCCGCCTGGGCTTTGATGTTTTGCCCCTATATAAAGTGCTTCACTTATATTTGCAAAATATTCCATGAACGAAGCAGCAACGGCTACTCCGTCAAGGTATAAGGTGGCGTTTCCGTAGCTAAAGGTAGCTGCAACATGATGCCATTTGTTTAGCTGAACTCCCGTGCAAGCCAATGACCCCATATTCGGAAAATAAAAATTGATGCTGCTATCTGTAACAGACAGTACATAGCCTTCATCAAAAGAACTCTTTTCTTTGGATATCAGTACTTTTTCAGTGCCTGATATTATAGTGGTTTTAAACCAGCATTCTATAGAAAAAACATTATCCATTATTAAAGAAGCATCAGAACCGCAACTTAAGTAATTGTCTGTTCCGTCAAAATTATACATGTTACCTCTGACATCACTAATGCCGTCAGCAGATTCCTGAACTACCATAAATTGGCCTGTAATTCCAATGTTTCCGAATCTGATACTATTTGAAGTTATATAATTGGAAGTCGCTATCTTTGTCCATTCTCCATCGCTGTTCATTGGCCTGTTGTATAGTCCATATTTGGTAGAAATGATTTCGGTAAATGTATTGGATGGAAAAATAAAAATATAATCAACGACCATATCTTCACTAATTGTTGATTTGTTAACTGTCCATATGTAATTATTAATATTGTTGTATCCATTGGAGCCCGACACAGAGTTTGGTGTAAATTCCTGATAACTAATTGTTATATCCTCCGTGCCGCTATGGCGAACAAAATTCATTTTCAGGTTGGCCGAAATAAAGTCATGAAAGCTTTGTCCGGCAGCTATGTTTGTAATTGTTTCACTGTTTGAATTTCCGCCTGAGTCATTGCCAAGATTTATTTCTGAAGTGGACCAGGATGCACCATTCTGTAGGCTGCCGTCATACCCGTTGCCTAATTTGTTATATAATGTACCGCCGTTTCCAGTGTTGAATTGATAATATACAAGCAGTCCGCTTTCACAGCCTGAAAGACTCAAATGCATGTTCTCTCTTATCTCTGAACTGTTCCTTGCTATGGTCCAAAGCCTAACCTCATCTATTTTTCCTTCAGAGTTGAAGCTGCCGAAACTGCTGTTTCCACCTATTATCAGCGAATTGATTGCCGGCTTTATTCCCGTAGCGGTGTGGTTTGTTCCGGCTTCAATGCCGTTTGAATATACACTAATACCTGTAGCAGTAAGAACACCGGCAATATGATGCCATTCGCCAACGCTTATTGACAGACCCGGACTAGAATATTGCTGACCGTTGTTGTCGCGGTAAGTGAACAGGACTGTTCCGTTGATGATTTTCAACTCAAATCCTTCTGATACACCTGAAACAGTATTTGAAACGATCTCCTGTTCTCTTTGAATATCATCAGGCTTAATCCATGCCTCTACAGTAAAACTCACGAGGTTGTCTATACTTGTGTTTATACTGTTGCCACAGTCAACATAATCGTCTACGCCGTCAAGTTCAATTGAATTGCCCCGGATAATATCAGCAGAAGGGGAGGTCCCTGTGCCTTCTATATTGAAATTGAAAGGGTCTCTGAGGGCATCGTTGTTAATTATTGTAATTGTTGATGAGATATTGCCTGAGACCGAAGGGTCAAACTGTATGCTTATAACATCAGAATTGCCGGGAGCTATAGATGCAGGAACAGCACTTATTGTGAAGTCGGAGTTTGAGCTTGTTATTGAACTGATAATTAAGGAGGAGCTCCCTGAATTGCTGATTGTGAAATTGTGGTTCTTTATGCCACCGCAAACAGATTTGTTTCCGAAGTCTGTGTTGTTTGTGTTGCTTGTTATTGTCTGACCGTTCGAAATGTTTATGTTTTTTCCGCTTACGCTTATGTTTGCCTGACCCATGATCATACAGGTGCTCAACAGAAAGAAAAACAGCAATTGAATTTTTTTATTGAATGTTGATTTTTGAAGTGCAGGATTTATTATTAGGCTGGATGACCTGAATTTAATAGACATGTAGAATTTTTTTGATGAAGTTTGTGTGTATTTAGTTTATCGGGAGAATCTTTCTTGTAAAACTAAAGCAAATGGCCTTTTTTTGCATTGACTTATATCAATAAATGATATTTGTTTATTAGTTGTTTTTTTTAGTCAAAAACAAAAAAAAAGTCAGCCGGAAAAACCAACTGACTGCCGAAACAAGTTCGGAATAAGCCTTAAAGTCACTACCCCTTACGGCTTAAAGAGCAAAATTACTAACATTATCTTTTTTTTCATCATATCAAACTCTACGTTAAGTATTCAAATTTAAGCCCAACTTGTAACTAATTGATTTACAGTTATTATCGCTTAAAGGTTGTCTGTTTTATGGAAAGGTGTCTATTTTTTGTACAAAAAAAGTAATGGTTAGCTGAATTTAAGCACCATTTGTTTTTTGTTTTTTAACGCTGTTTTTAAAGTTATCAATTGTGTTGTAATGTCTTTTTTTAGCTTGATTTTTTCCAAAATAAAAGATGATTACCGGTTGATTCTCAACTTTATTTTGTACATTTGGCCTCTCAAAAATTAATGTATTTATTCAATTAACTTTAAATTAAATTAAATATGTATAGGTCATTATTGATAGTGTTTTCGTTCTTTGCTTTATCATCGAACCTTTCTGCACAGGAGACCGAAAAGATTACCAACAAAGAAGGTAGTCAGTATCAGTTTACTGTTGTTAAAAACCTTGAAGCCACTCCCGTTCAGAGTCAGGGCAGAACCGGTACCTGCTGGACCTTTTCGGCACTTTCTTTTCTGGAATCTGAATTGCTCCGTATGGGCAAAGGGAAACACGAATTATCTGAAATGTGGATTGCCAGGAATGCATATCATGACAAGGCAGTCAATTATGTCCGTATGCATGGTAACTTTAACTTTAGTGCAGGGGGTGCCTTTCACGATATTCCACATGTAATCAAAAAATACGGTATTGTTCCGCTTTCTGCTTATGAAGGCCTGAATTATGGTAGCAAAACACACAATCATTCCGAAATGGATAAAATGCTTAAGGCTATTGTGGATGTAGTGATCAAAAGCCCTCAAAACAGAGTGCTTACTCCTGTGTGGATAGATGCTGTGGATGGTGTACTTGATGCTTATCTTGGTGAAGTACCTGCTGAATTTGAAGTGGATGGTAAAAAATATAATGGTAAAAGCTATGCCGAAGAATTGGGGTTGGATATGAACGATTATGTTGTTTTGGGTTCTTTTACACATCATCCCTTCTATGAGCAATTTGTACTGGCTGTTCCTGACAACTGGGCCTTTGGTCATGTGTATAATCTGCCACTCGATGAATTGATGGAAGTAGCCGAATACTCAATAAATAAAGGGTTTTCATGGGCATGGGCTTCCGATGTTTCTGAAAAAGGTTTTTCTTTCCGAGATGGTCTTGCAATTGTGCCTGAAGATGAGTCAACGATTCAGAAAAGAGGGCGTGATAATGCACATTTCAGCAATGCCGGTGCAGAGAAAATAAGTGATGCTTTCGCTCAGCCTGTTCCTGAGAAAAAAATTACACAGGAAATGCGTCAGATTGCTTATGATAACTATCAGACAACTGACGACCACGGTATGCACGTTACAGGAATGGTAAAGGATCAGAAGGGCACTAAATATTTTATAGTGAAAAATTCCTGGGGTACAGGAAATCACTGCGACGGTTACTTCTATGCTTCAGAAGCCTTTGTTCGTTACAAAACGATGAACATCATGATGCATAAGGATGCACTACCTAAAAAAATTGCCAAAAAACTGGGAATTAAATAATCAGCTTTTTTGATTTACTTTCTTTGTGTTAATCTGAATTTCACTTTTGAGTTTCAGATTAACACTTTTTTATGTGATCGAGAAAAAGAGGATTACTGCAATCAACAGAATAAATCCAAATACTATCATCATGTATTGTGTGTTGCTTTTGTAGATATCATACATCATGACCAATAAGGAAGGCCATTCGAGTTTTCTAGCAAGCCCCTCGCTTGACATAAAAAAATATTTACTTCTGTTTCCCTTCGAACTGTGGTCTCCGTGTTTTTTGAGTATAAAAAATTTCTCATTCAGAAATACGCGCTCGTATAGTTCGTGATTGCCTTCGAATTTCAGAATCATCCCGCCATGAGAATATTCCCAGCTTCCTGTTCTGATATCGCCATCCAAAATTCTCAGGTATTTTCCGTCTTCTTCAAATACATGTAGTATCGATTCCTGAAAATTGATATCGTCACGAACTTCCAGCCATCTTTTATCTGTGTAAAATTCTTCCTCCCATAATTCTTCACTAAATCGGTGCAGATAATACATCAAAAAATCAACCCCTTCATCCAAAGACTGGAATTTGGGTAAATCTTCGTTTATCGAACTGAATATTTTTGAAAAAAAACTCATTTCTCAGCAGGTTTTCGGGCTGATATAAAGATAGAAGTTGATAAAAACGGAACACCGGTGGTATCATTTTTAAATATGTTCTTGGTGAAAAACCTTTTAAAGGAGCCTTCTTTCAGTACATCAAGCGGGGCAGTGATGTACTGACTTTCCAAAATCTCAAACCCGGCAGTTTCCAACAGGTTCAGGATTCTTTTTTTTGTATAAATTCTGGCATTGGCATATCGTTCATGAATAGGTTTGGGTAACCAGGAAAAAAAGGGTACCCGGTTCCAGGGCAAGAGAGGCAGACTGGCACCATGAGTTTCAAATATCCACCATTTGTTCGGGACAGAGAAAACAGCAAGACCTCCGGGTTTTAACATATCATAATAAGCCTTTACATTACTGTCGTCCTGCAAATGTTCTATTACTTCAAAACTAATCATACGGTCAAACTGCCTGCCGGTCTCTTCTTTTTCTACATCACAGACTTTAAATACACAGTTGTCTGCCTTGTATTGAGTACGAAGTTGATTAAATTCTTCCTCGTGGTCATTATTAATGTCAAGGCCAAGACAAGTCTTCATCTTATCGGCCAACAATATGATTGTCGCTCCGTTTCCGCACCCTATCTCTACGAGGTCATAGTCCTTGCCTGTAAAATTATCAACGGCACAGGTTAATGCCATTCTTCGGTGAATAAGCTTGTCACTGATGTCTGCAGGTTTGCCTAAATAGTGCCCCCCGTCATTAAACATCTCCTTGTCAACTCTGTCTGTATTTGACATTTTTTGTTATTACTTTTTTCTAATTTGTATAATTACAAATATAGCTTTTTCTAAATGATACACAAAATCACCCGGCTTATTAGATTTTTCTTCCTTTAATTGTAGTTTTGTG
Organism: uncultured Aureispira sp.; assembly: GCA_905480075.1. Taxonomy (GTDB): domain Bacteria; phylum Bacteroidota; class Bacteroidia; order Chitinophagales; family Saprospiraceae; genus Aureispira. Next base: position 29,818 of record CAJQOX010000014.1, read on the forward strand.
TTTCTTAGCAATTTTTTTACCTGTTTAATTTTTTTATATGAATGCGAATAGTCCGGTGGTTTCAATAATTACTGTTTGTTTCAATGCCGAAAAGACAATCGAAAAAACCCTCGAATCTGTTTGTGCCCAGGATTATCCGAATATTGAATACATTATTATTGATGGAAAATCTTCTGATAATACACTCAATATAGTTGAAAGGTATAAAAGTAATATTGCGCTTATCTTCAGCGGGAAAGATGAGGGGATCTTCGATGCGATGAATAAAGGTATTCAAAAAGCTACCGGTGATTATTTGTGGTTCATTCATGCTGATGACCAGATTTTTGCCAATAACACACTCTCCCTTGCTATGGAAGGTCACAATAATGAAGATTTTATTTATGGTAAGGCTATGTTAGTAAATGAAAGTGGGGAAGAACGGGGCCTCGAAGAACGTAAATCTCATCCTGAACAGTCGGAACTCTCCTGGAAAACTATGAAGAACGGGATGGTGATCTGCCATCAGGCTATGTTGGTAAAACGATCTTTGGTTCCTCCTTACAATCTCAATTATAAACTTGTAGGAGATTTGGACTGGGTGATACAAATTCTTAAAAAAACAGATTCTGTAAGAGATTGCGGACAGTATTTATGCCGGTTTGTTGAAGGAGGAACTTCTACTCAACATCGTAAAGCTTCTTTGAAACAAAGGTTTAATATCCTCAAAGTTCATTTCGGGCTTTTTCCTACGCTTTGGCAACATTTTATTATAAGTTTGAAAGCACTTAAAAGAGGGTCAGTGAAATAATTACTTAGTTCGAATTTCAGGGTAATGTTCTTCAAACCAATCCACTGTTTTCTTTAAGCCTTCAAACAGGGGGGTATATTTAAAATCAGGTAGGTATTTCTTAAGTTTTGAATTGTCACTGGGCTTTCTGAATTGACCGTCAGGCTTGTCGGTCTGCCATTTTAATTTGCCTTTGAACCTAAGTAGTTCTGCCACCATTTCTACGAGTTCTTTTATACTCGTTTCTTCAGAGGTAGAAAAAATGATCGGTTCTGCTTCTTCATAATCTTTCAGTGCCCATTCCGAAAGCCGGGCTACGTCTTCAGAGTAAATAAATTCACGCAGGGGAGTGCCCGAACCCCAAACTTCAAGATCTTTGCCAGCTTCTCTTGCCAGAAAACAACGGTGTATCAGAGAAGGCACTACATGTCCGTTCTCCAGATCAAACAGGTCATTTGGACCATAAATGTTAGTCGGTATCACCGATACATAGTTCAGGCCGTACTGTTCACGATAGGCCCGTATCTGTACATCACACATACGTTTTGCATAGGCATAGGCATCATTAGATGTGTGAGGAGGTCCCTGATGTATTTTTATTTCTGATAATGGATACTCAACTTTATCGGGAAATACACAAGTAGATAAAAAAGCGACAAGCCGTTTTACTCCATGTATTCTTGCAGCCTCTATTATATGAGTATTCATCAGGATGTTCTCTCTGAAAAAATCACCCTTGTAGTTCATGTTCCCCCATATTCCGCCAACCTTTGCTGCACAATGTATCACCTCGGTGGGTTTATGTTGCTCAAAAAAATTATTAACAGACGTCCATTTTGTTAAATCACAATCCTTGCTTCCTATTTTTAGGTCTCCCTCAATTGCACTACCAACCATCCCGGTTCCGCCTGTTATTAGTCTCATTTTTTTAACATGTTTATTTGGAATAAAAATCTAACCAATACTGCACCATCTCATCCATCATCGTCTCAAAAGTATATTTTGGTTTCCAGCCCAGGGTTTCTTTCATCTTTGTACAGTCTCCTTTTAAATCTCTCAGTTCTTCCGGTCGGAGGTATCGTGCAGCAGTACTAACATATTTTTTGGGATCCAGCCCTACTTTTTCAAAACAATAATCTACCAGATACTGTACTGAATGTGATACTCCGGTGGAACAAACAAAATCATCTGCTTTGTCATGCTGAAGAATCATCCACATAGCTTCTACATAGTCTTTTGCATGTCCCCAGTCTCTTGTGGCTTCTGTATTGCCCAGGACGAGTTTTTCTGACAAGCCCAGTTTTATCTTTGCTGTTTCCTTTGCTACTTTATTGGTTACAAAATTGGAGCCCCTTCGTGGAGATTCATGATTGAACAGAATACCATTCGAAATGAATAATTTATACGAATTCCTGTAATTTCGGCAGATGTTATAGGAAAATACCTTGGCACAACCGTAAGGTGATACCGGATTCATAGGTGTTGTCTCACGTTGATATCCGTCGGCATCAATGTTGTTGCCAAACATCTCTGAGGATGAGGCCTGATATACACGGGCTTCAGGACATATTAACCTGACAGCCTCCAATAAATTTAAAGTGCCGATAGCGGTTGATTGTGCAGTATATACAGGTTGGTCAAAACTGATTCTTACATGAGATTGTGCAGCCAGATTATATACTTCAGCAGGTTTTGATAATTGTAAGACCCTGACAAGCGAAGCCATATCGAGCAAGTCTGCATATTCAAGCTTTAACATAGGATTGTTGCGGAGATGATCTATACGGTAGGTTTGATTCTCTGCTACAGAATTTCTTTTAAGAATCCCCCAGACAGTGTATCCTTTTTCAATTAATAATTCTGCAAGATAAGAACCGTCTTGTCCGTTAATTCCCGTTATTAAAGCAGTTTTTCCCATTGTTTATTGCTGTTTTATTTACTAATAGGACAAAAATAGTATAAAAATGGAATTCTGTTTATTAAACTTAGATTTATATTAATGTATATTTCAATTTAATGCTGTCGCAAATTATCTTCTCTTGTCCGAAGTGTCTTTTTTTAGTGATTTCAGAAATATCATAGGGTTTGTTCCTCCTGTTCCTGTTTGCCCCGGACCAACTTTTGCCTTCTGACCTACTATGTACTTTGCGACCATCTCTAAATGTGCCTGTCTGAACGCCGTGGTTTTTTCAATGCAATTATTATAGGCAGTGACTACTTTGTCATCTGCCAGCCAATTTGAAACAGGGCTTTTTTTCTCAATTTCTTCAAGAAAATACCGATGTTCTACAGGCATATAATCGCGCATTTTTTTTAAATATTTCCCTGGATGAGACCCTTTGTGGTCAATTTTCAGTATAGCATCTATGAGTTGTATTAATGAACTCTGTGCAGCACTGCCTCCGTGATAACTCCGGATAATATTTTCTTCAGCCCCTCTGAATTCTACATCGGTAAAAGAAGTCAGGAATGGCCTTAAATATGTATAGAACTTTTCAGGATTGCATTGTTCATACATCCGGATCAGACATTTTGTGATTTTGTCTGTAGTTTCCGCAAGAATATTTAGAAATGAAGGATGCCTTGAATCTTTTATCTGATAATTATTTTCTATCAACTCTACTCCGAGATTAACAATTGGCAACCCTATAAGTTCCAGTTCAACACTCAAAAGAAAAAACCAGGATTCGTCAATCAAATCATTAAATTGTATGAGTGTGCTGATATTGTCAAGATTGATACCTTTGTTAATATCTATTCGCTGCCAATTGTGCATGACGATCGAATTGTAGGTCAGAATGGGTAAGCGGTTCAACTTTTTACATATCTTAAGCCAGGGCTTAACAAGGTTTTCTGGCAGATATCCTCTCGATGTTCCTGTTTCCCAAATATATCCATGGGCAAATACAGAATAGTAAAGATGTGCCAGTTCCAGTTCATCGTTATCTTCCAGAATTTCTACATTTATTTCCTTTAGATTTGATATCTCTTGCTTAAATCTGACCGCTTTTATGTTTTCTTTGAAATTTTTAGCAATCTCTTCCAAAGGGAACATTTCTTTTGTGCGAAATTTCTTTAAAGGGTCTTTATGGGGTAAGAAACCGAAGTTGGGGGACAACTTATAATGGTTGTAATAATCCATGTTAAGGTTTTGTGTATTAAAATAGTTTGATTAGTTTTCTTAATCCTGATTTTAATTTAAAAATAGAGTGGGCCTGAAATATTTCTGTGTTTTTTTAAATGATCAATAATGATAAATCTAATTAACTGGATTTGTTTTTCCTAATTTTATTATAGTTAATAAATTAATTCCAAATATTAAGAGCTTTGCCTTCCAGCTTATTTTTAATGATCTCCTCTGCTTTTTTTATCCCCATATGCAAGATAATTGTCGGAACTATGTCCACCATTTCAGGATAGTTTTTGAAACTTTCATAATAGTGGTTTTCCGTAGTTTCAATTAAAGGTAATTTTTTATTAATCTTCTGTTTAGAGCTTAGTTGAGAGAAGTTGTATATTTTTTTTATTACAGGGTTACTTCCTTGTTTTTCTGTTTTTACATCATTGAATGAACCTCTTGTGTTCTGTTTATTAACAGGCCAAATGTTTAAATCTCCAAGCGTCCATTTTATGTTCTTTTTCTCATTAGCATTAAATGTTGTAGAATCCCCCCAACCACCTGATATGTTACCTGTTTTTGCAATTCCTACTATTCTGTCGTCCTGATAAAGATAAAGTATTCCTTCTTTTGAAAAACTTAGCTGTAGCTTGTGCCATTTATTGTCATTTATACTGTCCCCCTGAACTTTTACCTTGTTGTCGCCGGTTCTTAATATCCAGGTGTTGCCATCTTTGCCATCTGTTTTAATACTGAATACCTCATTGTTTATCAGGGAGGCACCGGATGCCCATTTTTCTATTTTAATAGTCATTTCAAAGGACCATTCACTTTCGGTAATCTCCTTTAATGGGGGCAGCGTTATCTGTTCTTCTTTCTTGTTGAATTGAAGGTATTCCTTCTGAGGAATTTCTGTCTTTATGATTTTAGCTGTCGGGTGGGCTATCTTATTGGCAGAGGCTATTATGAAAGTGTTTCGTTCCACTTCAGTACCACCTCCATGTGTCTTGTTTATACCACCATGATCCGGACTGAAGAGTATCAGCCAGTCTTCATTTTTAAATTGTTTGCGTGATTTGAGGGCTTTCAGCACTTTGCCGATCAGTGAATCCACTTTTTCTATGGCAGCTATGTATTTTTTATTCCCGGGGCTGAATCCGGTGAAATGTCCTGCATGATCAATATCATCAAAATGCAGAAAAACCGCATCAGGGTTTTTATTTTTAAAGAGCTTTATGGCCTCTTCAGCAACTTTTTCATCGGTTTTAGGACTGATCTTATAATCAACCTTATCTATGATCTTATCATTTATCGGAGCCCAGTGACTGATAGATACTGTATATGTTTTTTTTCTGCTTCCCTTCAGGTAGTTAAAAAAGTGAACATGTTCATTAAGTTTGTTTCCAATAAAGAGGTTGCCCTTTACACCGTGTCTTGTATACCATACCCCGGTCAGCATAGATGCCCAGCCCGGTCCACTCATAGTAGGAACAACCGTCCTTGCTTCCATACAGCTGTATCCTTCAGAAATGACCTTATCGAGAACAGGAGTCCGGGCAAGCTGTAAAGCATCAGCCCTGCATCCGTCCATGCCTATCAACAAGACTTTCTTTCTGATTTGTCCGGATGCAGTGTTTATAAGCATCAGCATAGTCAGCATCAAAAAAAGCCGGTATCTTTTTTTTAATTTGTTT
>CAJQOX010000015.1 GCA_905480075.1 uncultured Aureispira sp.
AATTTTATTAGCATTTCGTTTGATCATTTCAATCAATGAGTTACCCTATGTCTATACTCAGACACCCTTAATATAATAAATAGTATTAATTTAGTATTAATTAGCTTCAGAACAAATCAATGATGGATATTCACATAGCCAAAGATTTTCGTGCTATTACATTTTAGCCTTATTTCTTAACACAGAAATAAAATGTCTGATGAGCCAATTTGAAGAAAGGTAAATAAATCACCTGCATAGGGAATTTTATTAAACCCCGTACAACAATCATGGCATTGAAGTTGTTTTATAGTTATGATATAATCACAATTTATTAGTAACACCTGAACTATCCAATGAAAAGACCAAAATTTTTCTTATTCCTGTTGGGAATAATGGCGTTTAATACAGCTTCAGGGTTAAACTACGAACAAAGAACATTTGAGACAACGATTAAAAAACTAAACAACAATCCCTGGAAGCTGGAAAAGGAGGCAGATGGCATCAAAATATACACAAGGCATATCGAAGGATGGGATATAAAGGAATACAAGGCTGTTTTTTATGTAAAAGCCACTTTAAAAGCAGTAGAGAATGCACTGAGAGACACCCCTAATCAGAAGAAATGGTCAAAGAATACTATTTCGTCAAAAGAGATTAAAAACATTTCCAGGAATAATTTTTACACCTATTCTCAGTCCGATTCTCCCTGGCCTGCCTCCGACCGCGACAATGTAGTACATATCAAATACAGCTATCCTCAAAGGGGCGAAATACATATAAAAATCAACTCAGAGCCTGACAAACACCCAAGGGATGCTAATTTTGTGCGGGTAGAACGGATGCAGGGAATCTGGAAACTTCAGGAAACAAAGTCCGGGCTTATTAAAATAACACAACAGGCAGTGGTTGACCCGGGAGGTTCTGCACCGGTATGGCTTATAAATTCCTTTCTGGTCAGCGGGCCACATAAAAACATGAAAAACCTGAAACAGTACATTGAGAAAAATGCTGCTGCCCTTGCCCGCCTGTGAATATTCCTGGTAATATTACACTAAGATATATTTAAATAACAACAGTATTATATAATTATTCAGTACCCATGCTTAAAACAGAAACAAGATTGCTTAAAAAAGTATATCTTTGAATAATATTTTCATTTAAAAAAATATTGAAACAAAAAAAGAAAAATGAGTAAAACCACAAGAGAAAAGATAAAAGCGATCTTTTTCCATCCTTATTTTCGTATAGCAATGATAACCTGTATAATCGGTTTAATATCATCAAGTTGCGAATACGGACCTAAACATGGAAGAATGTTTAGAAATCAAAACAATGCAAACGATGAATTTCAGGGAGCAGAAAATGAAGATTTCACAGAGAGTGATTTGCGGTATAATGATAAAATCATTGTGGTAACAAATCACGGTCGATGCAGAATGGGCTGCAGAGAGATAGATGCCTTTGAGGTTCAGGAAATTATTGATCAGGACAACATCAATGAAAGCAAATCAGAGTCACTTGTTTCTTCGGGGAAGTGCCCTACAATCGCCTTTGAAGGTTATTCTCGTGACAAACAGCATATCAGGGTTATCTTAGGAGACTGCAAGGATGAACCTATAATAATAACCGTGATAGATCTGGAAAACAAATACAATTGCGACTGCAGTTAGAAAATTAATATTATGGATGCGATCATTGAATGGTTTCAGCAATTTTCCGGAGAGCTTACAGAAACACAGGCCAAAGGGTTTATTACCTTTCTGATTATTATCTTGTTATGGCTGTTAAAACGGATCTTCAGTCGTTCAGTAATGAAGTTGCAGAGTGACATTAGCACCCGTTATACCTGGCGAAAATCCATCAACTACGGCATTTATGTAATAGGAATCATAGCAATAGCATTGACCTGGTCGAATCATTTCGGTGACTTTGCCACCTATCTCGGGCTCTTGTCAGCAGGCTTGGCTATTGCCTTTCAGGACCCTATTGTTAACATAGCCGGTTGGTATTACATACTGATGCAAAGACCCTTTAAGGTAGGCGACCGAATAGAGGTTGACAATCAGGTTGGTGATGTGATCGACATCAATCTGTTTCAGTTTTCTGTTGTGGAAGTGGGCAATTGGGTGGGAGATGAACAAAGTACCGGACGTATTATTCATATACCCAATTCGAAAATTTTCAGGTCCCCTCTGGCCAATTACAATCAGGGGCTTGACTATATATGGAATGAAATAGCGGTGATGGTGACCTTTGAAAGCGATTGGAAAAAATGTAAGAAGTCACTGGAAGACATTTTAAAAAATTCTGCCCCGAAGGTTAGTGATAAAGCAGAAAAAGAACTAAAGGAATCCTCCGGAAAATTCCTTATTTATTACGATAAGGTAACCCCTATAGTATACACTACAGTAGCAGACAGCGGGGTGGTATTAACAATGCGTTACCTCTGTCCTCCTAAAATGAGGCGCACGAGCACCTGTCATCTTTGGGAAGAAATTCTGGACAAATTCAATGAACCGGGGAATGAAGACATGGACTTTGCCTATCCCACAAGGCGGGCGATAGCTATTGGTGATATTGCAAACACAGTAACGGGCGACTGATAATATAAAGCAGAAAAAGATGGAAATTCTGGATGATAATATATACGAGGGGAATAAAATAAATATCCGGACAGAAAAGATTAGCCTATATGAACGCTCAGCCCTGATCGGTTCTGTTGCCTTTACCTTATTAACTATTTTAAACTTATATAAGCATGGATTAATTTACTGGAATTTAATGGGAATTATAAGTTATGTTATTATTTTCGCAAGTATATATCAGTGGCAGATTTTCTCAAAAGATCACGACTCTGAAAACAGGCTAAATAAGTTTGAAATGCCTTATTTCCTGAAGGTTCTCAGGATATTATTTATTTGTTTCCTGTCGAGACTGATGTATAATACTTTTTTTTCACTGTATTATTTAATCAACCTTTATACATATAACAATTTAACAGGATTTGAGTACTTTCAATTCTTAACATTAAGCTTTTTTTCTGTTATACTGATATTTGTTTATGCCAGGTATTTTTTTCTGACACATACGGCAATGAAGAGAAAGGAGTAAATGGGAACTGACACTACTTTCAAATTTATTGATCAACCTTAAAATCCTATTTTTTAAATAACTCCCCTATCAACAGAACTATCTGAACTTTCATTTCGTCTTTAAATTAGAAACCTGACTAATTAAATAAAATACATGTTAAAAGTAACAATCGTCATAATATTGGTTCAAATGGTGGCGACCAATCTGCAGTCACAATTTCTGGGAGGGCTCAAAAACGATCGTGCTGTTTCATTTTGTCAGTATGGAGAAGGGTATGTCCTGTCGGGGTCTACCCGAAGTTTTGGTGCCGGGAGTGAAGACATGTGGATGATAAAGGTGGGGGAAGACATGGAAGATGTTTTTCACAAGGAATGGGGAACCTATCATTATGACCTGGCTTCGGATATCATAGCCACCACAGACAATCATTTTCTGATATGCGGCTATTCCTGGGATGCGCCCGGAGGGAGGACGAGTATTGTACTGGCAAAATACGATGGATCAGGCAATATGGTCTGGGTTTCCTATTTTGGTGGCTATCATAACGACCTTGCCTATTCCTTGAAAGAAAGTAAAGATGGTGGCTATCTTATTACTGGAATAGACCGGAGTTATGGAACATTGGGAGCTGTTTTTTTGGTTAAGACCAACGCTTCAGGTGTTCAGGAGTGGTCAAAATATTATGACACAGCCAACAAGGATATAGGGATGGATGTAGCAGAGTGCAGTGATTCGTCTTTTATGATTCTGGCAACCACAAGTACTTTTATAGGCCTGATAGCCAATTCTTCAGAATATCTCACCGCCGATGCATCCGGCATAATGGTCATCAAAGCAGATAAATACGGTAATGAACAGTGGCGAAAATTCTATGGAGGACCTGCACATGATTTCGCTAAAAAAATTGTTAATGACGGAAACGATAATTTTTATTTCGTGGGTTCGAGTATGAACAACAGCAACGGAAGTTTTGATATGACATTGCACTATATTGATATACAGGGGAACGTGATATGGAGGAAAAATTATGGCGGCACAGGATATGAGTACGGCAATGGCCTGGATATTAATGTAGAGGGAGATTTGCTGTTAACGGGTACAAGCAGCAGCTTTTCGTCGGATGAGAGTCCTGATATTTATGTGATAAAAGTGGATGCAAACGGAGATGAATTATGGTCTCAGACCTATGGGGGCGGCGACTCTGACTATGGCACTGAAGGGCAGTTTCTGAGCGATGGAAATCTGGCAATCATGGGCAGTTCCAAAAGCGGAACCGGCAGTGACATAGACATATATTTTGTCAAAACTGACGAAGAAGGGAACATCCTGAAAGGAGTGAATGAAGATATTGTATTGCAGGGCAATTCCATGCATATTCTTTTTCCAAACCCTTCAAGCAGTTTTATAAAAATAAGCACCCGTAGTAAAACCCCTGAGCAGGAAATTGAATTTATTCTTTATAATATAACCGGACAGGTTATTCAGAGAAACACCTTCAGCGAGCCCTCAAAAACGATCTATTACAAGAACAGACTGGCCCAGGGAATCTACCCTTACACACTAAAGATCAATAAAATCCCTTATACTGGTAAACTTATTATAAACTGAAGAAAACTATTTTTTTACAGGTCATTTATTTCTACAAATTCCCATGTCAGCACATTGGTAGACAGCACATGTTTAAAAACCAGGGCAACATCAGGGAAGTCCAGCGGTATTCCCGCCAATATTTTATAGCCGTTACCCAAACCTGCAGCAAAATACTCTACTCCGTCATCCGAGACACCATAATACTTTTTGTGATAGCCCCCCGTATCGCCTGTAATATGCAAAACATTGACCCCCCTGTTCTCTACCTCCACAAGCATAGGATAAATGGTATTGGCGTAAGTTACCGTATCGGAGTAACAATTGGGTAGCCAATTTTTCATTTCAGTATGCGCATAGGTAATTGACCCGGCCACACCGGGCACTCCGGTTACCAAGCCCTGATGGATCAAAAAAACAAGATAACCTGAAGAAATAGTATCACAAACATTTTTGATAATATTAAACTGTTCGTTCAGGCTTTCGCAATCGAGCGGTGTAATATTACCATCCATAATAATCGTAGTGATCGTATTTTCGGAATAGGCATAGTATCTTGGTTTCCCTATATACTCCTCAAACCATTCAATATTTTCATTTCTTGTATCGTGGTTGCCGAGGGCCCAGTGATTTCCGGGTTTTCTGATACTAAAAATTGAATCGAGATATAAAAAATTGACATAATTCAAATCGGCTTCAGCGCCAATATCACCACCAAGCCATATTCTGTCGAATTGAGACATATCCATAGCCTCGAGACGGAAATCCACTTTTTTACCGTCAGGTTCACCGCCCTGATAGGTATGGGCAAAAAAGACGTAAGTGAGTGTGTCATCGGGCTGAGACAAAAGACTGTTTTCAAAAGAAAGACAGAGCAGAAAGAATAAATAACATGACAGTTTATTCATCATTGGGAAATCAAAAAATTAAATACAAATTATACAATAAAGAGACGAAATAAATCAGGGACAGGTTGTTCTCCTGAATAGTTTTAACATAATTCGGGGGATTAAAATGTTTGTTGTTACACAATAATAAATCACCTAAGCAATATTACAAAATAATTTCAAATTAACAGATTACAAACCCTACCTGAATTCATCAATTATGCTAAAAAAGACCTGTATAGTTTCTTAAATGTGCTAAATATTTTCATTAATTACGACATCCAAACATATTCTACTACATCCTGATTTCCTATTAAAAATACAGAATCTTTACAATCAGTCCGCTATTTATTATTTCTGTAGATAAGCTCATTCAAAAACCTCATTCATAAATTTTATTTTTTTCAACATAAAAACCTTTTTTTATACTGAAATAGAGTATATTAGCGTCGCAACACCCTTCTACCCTTGTATACCCTTGATATACCGGTTTGCTAATAAACAAAAAAGGTGGACTACCGATATTAATGATTATTTCCTACAGTATCCTGTAATAACTACTGAAACTGACTCATAACTCTAAACGCCCTTCAGAGACATTAAAGTAAGATAATACATGAAAGATAAAGCTGTAGATTTTGTGTCTTAAATCGTCTTCATTTTAAAAATTGAAACCTTAAATTATAAAATCAAAAATTACCCTAACCTATTAGAAGTCAATAAAACACGAAAAAAACCTTGCATTTTTTTCCAGATAATTTATCTTCATTACACAACCTCGTTAAAACAATCAAACAATGAACTTAAAACTTTACAAATCTCTAGCCTTATTCATCCTTTTAAACCCAAATATAAATGCTCAGAATGTAGGGATCGGGACTGCAGCCCCTGCAAATCGGCTACACGTTATCGGCACTGTCAATGCTGATGCAATTACCTATGTTATACAAAGTGCTACCGCTGCAGGTTCTCATGCAATAAAGGGCGAGGGTGTTTTTGGCCCAACCCGCGGATACCTTGGGGTACAGGGAAACACTGGTTTTGACGGCACCTCCTGGGATATTACCGGGCAGGAAATTGGTGTAGTTGGCATTTCGGAGGGCGGAAGTACAACCGACAACCGGGGCGTAATGGGTCTTTCGAATGGAATAGGAGTATACGGACAATCCACATTAAATCATGGAGTATACGGCGCTACAGATGCCATTACATTTTTTCCCTTAAGAGGGTTTAACAGCAACACCTCCGGCACCGGAATTCTGGCCACCGGTAACAATCTTGCCGGAACCTATCTGACTGCAGGAAGTGGTGGATGTTTTACCGGAAACAAAACAGGTTCTTTCTCATCAGCCGATATTGCTACCGGAGGAACAGGAGTAATAGGGAGAAGTAATGCTGCTCCGATTACAACACTAATTTCCGGATCGGGATTGAATGGAACATCAGACCTTTACGGAGTTGCCGGATGGTCATCGAGTTCTGCAGCCGTTAACAGGGCCGGTGGATATTTCTCAACTAATGCCGGGCAGTCTTATTCCTATGTAGGAATGCGTACCGCTACGGGCATTAACCGTAAAATAGAAGGAAATGGCACAGTCAATACAACAGTAAAAGACACAGAAGGAAACCTGGTCCTTCTCAGCTGTCCTGAGGCACCGGAAAATCTCTTTCAGGATTATGGCTCCGGTCAGTTGATAAATGGCAGTGCCTATATCAGCCTTGACCCAGTATTTACAAAAAACATTGCTGTGAACGAGGACCATCCCTTACGCGTATTTATCCAATTGGAAGGAGATTGCAAAGGTGTTTATGTTACCAACAAGACAGCAGGCGGCTTTGATGTAAAGGAACTTATGGAAGGGCATTCGAATGTGCCTTTTAGCTGGACCGTGACTGCCAACCGGGCAGATGAGGTAAATGAAGATGGTTCCGTGTCAAGATATTCAGCAGAACGGTTTGCAACAGCCGCCGGACCTTTACCACTAAGGTATCTGGATGAAAAACAAGCTGAGCACCCTTCAGCTATGTCGCGAAAAGTCATTATCGAAGAAGACCCTGAAAAAGTTATAAATAAGAAGGAAGGAGTTGAAATTAAAAAATAAGAAATAGCATAAAAAAGTGCCATACGAAAGATGGCACTTTTTTTTTGGGGCGAGGACATAATTTCAAATAATTCCTATTGTTTAATAAAACGTCTGATTCTATTACTTACACCATCAGAAACAACAAGGTGATATAAGCCTGCAGAGAGACCATATAAATCCAATTCGATCACTTGTTCTCCTGCATTGCTAACTGATTTTTTTTCATAAGCTAAACGCCCGCTGACATCCATCACCATTAAATGTAAAATGACCTTCTTTTCTGTTGAAAAAATCACTTTCATCTTGCCAGAAGTAGGATTGGGAGCTAACGTTACGCCCTGATTTTTAAGGGGCATCTCCACTGCTTCGATTTCTGAATATTCAACACTACCATCCGACATTTCCGCACGCAGGCGGTAGTAAACAACATCAGAGGAATAATGATTTTTATCGACAAACTCATAGCTCAACCCTGAAACCGGAACATTTTGCAGATTTTCAAAATCTATGGCATCCGTGCTGTATTCCAATTGAAATGATGAAACATCTGCAACTTGAGACAATTCCCATTTCAGAATATTTCCGTCCTCAGAAAAAGCCGCATCAAAATTCAGTAATTCGAGGGGCAGAATGATAATTTGATTCTGAAAGGATACGATAGGTTCTGCCTGAATAAATTTTGCAACGGAAATGTTATCGAAAAAATAATCAACCCCCCCTCTTAGAACAAACCTGTCGAAGCTGCAATAGGTATTATCAGAAGCCGCATGACGGCCTCTGAGATTTCCTGAATCATCGGATAGAGAAACCTGCACAAAGCCTGTATTACAATCTTTCACCATTTCTGTCCGGTAGAAATTCCCCTGAGCTTGATTCAGCACAGTCTGTCTGACATTATTCGCACTTCCTCCTGTTCTGCGTTCAAAGCCAAATTCTCCACTTGAAGTTACCGAAGCTTTTCTTCTTAATGAGTAACCATTGAATAAATTATTTTCCAGACCATACCTGTTCCAACGACAGCTATTCCCATTGATCCGACTTTCCCTGCATATTAACCTGAAACTACTGACTGAAGTGCCTAAAGGTTTCCATCCTCCGGCAGGGTCACAGGGACCTTGTTTCCTCAAAACAGTACTACCCGGGAAAGTAGTATTATCAGAAATTATTACTCCTCCCCCATAGGAATTCCAATTATTTAAATTACTTAAGTCATCGAAAAATATAAAAGTGGAAGGGCCGTCAGAAGCTGAAGTTGCGGTAGGGTTGCCATAAAACATAAACACTGTTTGCTGAGCAAAAGCATTAATTAAAGGCATCTTTACCCAAAAAGTAGCAGAGACTGAGTTTTGAGAATATTCAAGCCAATGACTCAATAAGGTGGTACCGTCAGAATCAGTAAATCTGACATCAGAAAAATCGTTATTCATACCAGATAAATAAGTGACAACCACTTTAACCTGATAATCAGTAAGCGTAGTTCCTGATTGTTCTGAAATAATTATTGTTTCCCGGGAAGACCAGGAGTTCAGACCTTGAGAAAAAAGCATTGAACAGACAAAAAGTACACAAATAGCAGAAAGTATTAATTTATGCATATGCGTTAGTTTTTAAGGGCGAAAAGAAAAATGTTTCCCACACATCCAAAAAGGGCATTGAATTTTGTTGCTGAAATTTTATATTTCAGCACATTAAGGATATGTCATTGATATTTTCGGGTATGAAGGGTATCTGACAACTGATTCATCTTGCCTCTGAATCAGGATATCAGAAAAGTTTAGTTTAAGGGGAGGGTTGATAAGTATTTAACGAGTACCATTTTAAAAATGATTCAAAAAGAAAGATATTTTTTAAATAATAAAGACATTTCACATAAAAATAATAAATAAGGGGTCAAAACAATGATAGAAATTCCCATAGGGATTCATCATCTTACCCGTGGCAGCACTTCTTAAGGACAGCAAATTTCATCAACAAATGTTTATACAGAAAAAAGATAGTTTATAATCCCAACTCACTTTTAAAGAAGAAAAAGACAACAGCACCGACCCATTCTCTTTTAACCCCCTCGCACTCCCCTATTTTACTGCCTCTGCTGTAAATGTCTCCGTCACTTTCCACCTCACCTATTTTGCTTCCTCCTTTATAAACATCTCCGTCACTTTCTATTTCTCCTACTTTGCTGCCCCCCATATAGATATCCCCATCGCTTTCTATCTCTCCTTTTTTGGAACCACCCTTATAGACATCCCCATCGCTTTCTATCTCTCCTTTTTTGGAACCACCGATGTAGACATCCCCGTCACTTTCTATCTCCCCTTTTTTGGAACCGTTAATGTAAATGTCTCCTTTGCCGGTTATTCTGAAAACAGTATCATCATCAGCATTGAGCGGTTGAGTGGAATAGGTAAAAGAAGAAAATGTAAAAATTGTCAGAATGAATATCAAAATAAACATTGATAAAGTATTGAACAGCGCTTTCATAATTGTATTTTTTATGTAACAGATATAATTAAGTTAATGATATTATCTGATATAATTTAATATTGTACTGTTAATAAAATTAGTAATTATCACATTTTAACAGCGCATTCTAAATAAAAACTCAGAACCTGTATTTGCATATATTAAATAACAAGATTATATTTAGCTTAGAGTTTGCAAATAATTAATGGATCGCTGACATTTATAGAATATTTAATAAAAATTAACAGAGAACAGCAGCACTTTAACAAATCCTTTCGTTATCACAGAACATTAACAAAATTTAAGTTAATGCCACACTTAAAACAAAGGACTCCGTTTATGAATGCAATTCTACAATTTTTTCATATTAAAACAACTCAAAATGAAAAACCTTATTGTAGTATTTGTTTTTTTTATTCCTGTCCCTTTCTCCATGCTTTTCGCACAGGGACATAATGGACTTTACGGCAACGAGTGGATAGATTACTCTGCCGGCAGGGAATATTTCAAAATTAAGATTTCAGAAGACGGCATGTACCGGGTGTCTGCTGCCGTTTTGCAGGCCGCAGGTGCCAATATCAGCAGTATCAATCTCAATGGCCTGCAGCTGTATCACGAAGGTCAGGAACTTCCCATTCATGTTGAAAGCACTTCGGGAACCCTTGATTATGTACAGTTCTACGGCAAAAAGAACCGTGGAGCATATGATATCAACGTCTATAATGACACTTCACATCATTTCAATGAAAATTACAGCCTGTACAATGACACGGCAGCCTATTTCCTGACCTGGGGAAGCACTGCCTCATCCATGCATTTTACCGACATTACAGCAAATCTGACTAATCTGCCGCCTGCCGAACCATATTTCATGCATAAGAATACCGTGACCTATTCTGATTATTGCAATAAGGGTCATAAGTATATGATAAGTACTTCACTGCTATACAAATCAATATTCGAATTCGGAGAAGGCTATGGTTCTGTTTTGTCAGATTCCACAAGGACGTTAATCCCATCAGAACATCCTTTTCTATCAGGTCCGGACGCTACGGCAAATGTTAAAATTTTCAAGGACAACTACGCAGTAAAGACATTGAAAATCAAGTCAGGAAGCAGTATTTATGCCTCTTACAATACGAATGTTCCACAGGTGGCCTCTTTTACAGCACAACTCCCTGCGTCCGTAGTTCAGGATACAGGAACAGAGATCATATCAATAGGGACAGATCATTATATCAGTAATGCCGAACTGACCTATCCCCGTACTTTTGATTTTGATGGCAATCATATCTTTTCTTTAACTTTGGCAGCAGACAGCATCAGGAGGTATCTAGAATTTGCTGATTTTGACAGCACAAATTCCGTTCTGAACCAATTTTATCTGTATGACATAACAAATTCTGAACGTATTCAGCTTCAGTTCAATCCTGCAAATTCTACTGTAATGACAGACCTTGATTCATTATCTTCCGCAAGGGAACTGATATTGATCAATGAAGGAAACAGCAGTAGTTATAAAAACATAACAGGAGTTACTTCAGTAGTTTTCGAAGACTATTCTTCCTCTCTATATACGTCGACCAATTATCTCATAATAACACATTCCTCCCTTAAAAGCAATTCAACGGGAAGCGATCCGATTTCAGACTACCTTGCCTACCGGCAATCATCTGCAGGAGGTTCCTATATATGTGCAGATGTCGATGTACAGGAACTCTATGATCAGTTCGCCTACGGCATCGACAATCATCCGCTTGCGATCCGTCATTTTGCCCATTATATCAAAGCCAACTGGACCAATCCTGAATATGTGTTTTTGGTTGGTAAGGGAAGGGATTATGCTGATGTACGGGGAACAGCTTCGAATTTGTTGGTTCCTACCTTTGGCAACCCTTCTTCCGACAACCTTTTATTAGCGTCTATAAACAGTGATGAACCCGAAATTGCGGTGGGGAGATTATCAGCGGGCAACGGCGATCAGGTCAACGATTATCTGGAGAAAATCATCGATGTAGAAGCTGAAAAAACTGCTCCACAAACTTTGAGTGATAAAGGGTGGACCAAGAATGTCTTGCATTTAGGAGGGGGACAAAGCTCAATGGAACAAAACCTTATACTATCATTTCTTGGCAACATGAAAACCAAGATTGAAAGCACTCAATTTGGAGCGAATACTGAATCTTTGTTCAACACCTCTCCCACTTCTCAGAACAATTACATTGATTCACTTATGAATGACGGGCTTTCAATGATCACCTTTTTTGGTAATTCTTCTGATAGTATATTTATCCCCTACAACGATCCGCAGAATTTCAACAACTATAAGAAGTATCCTCTTTTATTGTCTCTTGGTCCCTACACAGGAGAATTTTCAACAGCAACATTATCAACAGGAGAAAACCTGTTATTCGAACCTCAGGCCGGCGCAGGAGTCTATATTGCTCCTGTAGAAATTTCTGCAATTTCAGCATTAAATAATTTCACTCAGGAGTTTTATCAAAGCCTTGGGAACAGCTTTTATAATCATGGAGCATCAAAATCAATAAAGGAAGCAATCCGTGTATTAGAAATCAGCAACTATTCCTCTACGATACAAATGGTTTGCAATTATATGGTTTATCAAGGTGACCCGGCATTCCGGGTTGCAGCAACAGACTATCCTGATTATTATCTTGATTCCAATCTGATAAGTCATTCCCCGGTGGTGGTAGATATTCAGTCCGGCACTTTCAACCTTGAAATAGACATACACAATTTGGGAAAGGCAGTAGATTCTTTAATTACAATTCGGGTTGACCGTACTTTTCCAGACCTTTCAACAGCCCCTTCAGAAACTTATCAGGTGGCTGCCCCTCTTTTCAACTCCGTCATCAGTATCCCTATAAATACAGATACTATTTTGGGATGCAGTAAATTTGATATTTTTGTGGATTCCGATAATGATGTGGACGAAGAACCGGCACCTGATGCAGAAAACAATAATGATGTTTTAGAATATTGTGTAAATATTGTATCGAATGTCGCCGTTTCCAAAATAGAAAAGGCCCTGCTTATGAAAGCCTTTCCTAACCCTACAGCCGGCAGGTTTAATATCCTGTTGGGTGATGATTATGAAGATGTTCAATTCAGGATTACCGATATTTCAGGGCGGGAGGTTCATTCAGGAACTTTGAATGACAATAATTTTGCAACGGTAGAAATTCAGCAGCCTGCGGGAGTCTATTTTGTCAGACTTTCTTCTTCCGGAAAGACAGGAACTATTAAAATCATTAAAGAGTAACATTTTTTAATGATCAGAATCAATATTAAATAAAAAAACAAGGATTTTCCTATACAGAAAATCCTTGTTTACAAATAGCCCAAAACCACTCAGGTTACTAATTAAATATTTCTTCCTTATTCTCGTTATAACGATAATTAATTACTTTATAGCCCTCTTCTCTGCTGATTAGAGTCAATTGTTCGTACAGGTGTGTATTTTCATATTCTGTATGATAATCATAGAAATAATATTTATTCCCGTCTTTTGAGCTATGATAGGAATCAAGAATAAAATGTTTGATCAATGCACCGGCAAAGGCTTGTTTTGCAGAAATTAATTCAAACCACTTGTCAGAAGACGGTGCATCCTTATCGAGCAAATCCTCGAGGGCAATAGGATCCTGATTCTCCAAAGCTACAAAAAAAGCTTCCGCCATTTCCTTGGAATTATTATTTTCATCTTCATGAGCATGACGTTTCTCCCTGTTGGTAAAGTATTCGTAGCTATTGACATAGAATTTACCATTAATTTTTATCAATTCCAGGTCTTCGTACAACAAACCTTTTTCATGTTCAACAGTATAATCCATGACACATAAAATGCCCTCTTTAGTTTCATGAGCATTATCTCCAGTATTAGAATATTTAATCAATTTTCCATACTTTTCTTTTCTCTCCAGAAAAGATTTCAATTGTTCCTCAGACACCTCTTTCTTTAGTTTTTCAGACATCAATGAGACTATATCGTGGTAATCTCCGTTTTTACAATCTTCATAAAACTTAGTAGCCACTTTTTGAGCATCATCTTCAATTCCAAGCATATCTTTATTTGTCGCATAGTAATAGCTAACAATTTTATAGCCCTCCTCTCCTTCCAATAGAATTAATTCGTCAAATAAAGGTTTGTTCGTGTGCACGACTTTATATCTTATTTTTGCATATTTTTTTCCATCAACTTCATAAAAATCAGATGACATAATTGAAAAAGTATCTATTTCACCATATTCGGCAATACCAGCCAGCAAATCTCCCCATTCGTTTTCAGAAATAGCATTTAATAAAGATTCATCCAGCAATTCGGCAGTAGATGCTACATCACCGCTTTTTTGCAGTTCATAGAATTCGGTCATTACTTTCTTAACCTTTTCTTCTTCTTCATTATTTGATGTTGAATCACAGCAAATCAAAGCAAAGGAGGACATGAATAATAATATAAAATTTTTCATTGTATTTATTTTAGTTAAAGTATTCAACAATAATTACGAAAATGGAATAATATGTCATAATTAAGTTAGTTAATATTATCAGTAAATCCATAATTCGTCCCTTTCTTTTTATAATCTTTTCAAAATGAACAATATTAAACTTTAAAAAATGCCTGTATTTTTCTCAAAACAGAAGAAATTTTAGTTTAAGTATATCTTGGGGATAAAATTCATTACTAAATATATTCTCCAGATAAGAAACGAAAAGAAAGCCTGAGGAAAAATTATCACTCCTCAAAACAAGACAAACTTCCAACCCCAAAAAACACCCAACATTTAGCACTTAACACTATTTTTCAATACTTTACAGATAAACTATTGACATATATCAAGAAATATAAAAGAATTACAAAAAAAAGCAACATAGCTAAAACAAGTGCGTAAATTTAATTATCACCACGGATAAACACCATGAATATGTACAAACGAGAATTTAAATTTTTTAAAGACCATTTGACCAAAAAAAATCAATCTTATGTTAATCAAATATCTATTAGGGGTCTTGCTGATATCGTGTACATGTCAATATTCTTCGGCACAATACGTGGCAAAAAACATTCATCAACTATTATCAACTGATGAAAAAAACCCAAAAACCTTGTTCATCAAATTGCATACTACTGAATTCGAGTTAAAAAGAACCGTAGGTTCCCGTGTCCGGGTTTCAGGAAAAGTAAAAATTTCTATACCCAATTTATTGTTTCTTGAACATCTTATTGACATCGGCAGGTACTCTCTAACGCTTAGCCCGGATGGTGAAGGTCGTATCAGGCTGGAAGACAGCTACAGAAAAGAGATCATTTTCAAAAAAAATGAATGCAGGGAAATCGTAACCTATACTCTTTATCTGCCCGAACAAATTACTCAGATTATATTTGAAAACACTGAAACAGGAGACAGTAATGTGATCGTTATGAAAGATTAATAAATTCATATTTTTTTTCACAAGAAAGAAATAAAAATATTTTTTTAAAAAACCTGGAAATATTTTGCATTATTA
Organism: uncultured Aureispira sp.; assembly: GCA_905480075.1. Lineage (GTDB taxonomy): Bacteria > Bacteroidota > Bacteroidia > Chitinophagales > Saprospiraceae > Aureispira. The sequence continues at coordinate 15,626 of CAJQOX010000015.1, forward strand.
AAACAATAAGTATATCTTTGTACTTCACAAATCGCAGAGTGGAGCAGCGGTAGCTCGACGGGCTCATAACCCGTAGGTCGTAGGTTCGAGTCCTACCTCTGCAACAATAAAGAAAAGCTTCTTAACATTTATTTGTTTTGAAGCTTTTTTTTATTTAAATTTATTGGAATCCAATTGGTATAAACAAAAAATGCCCTGAAGTTTCAGGGCATTTTTTGTTGCTGCGTAAAAAATACTAGTTGTTATCTCCGCCAAAGAATCTCTCTTCAAGAATGTCAGCCCGTTCAGCAACTTCCCACAAAATATAAAGAAACTCTTCTTTAGAGACCATCTCTCGAATAGGACTAGCATGAACGACAATAGTTTCACAAGGATTCCCTTGTTTGTCCTTATCATTTACAATAGTAACAGAAGAATAAACACCTGCACCTGAGTCCTTCATCAGGTTATATAAATTGACGGTGGGGTTATATGTGCCGATTCTGGAATTCAAATAGATACAATCCTGTCCTTTTGCTCTTCCTGGAATAACCCAAGCCCATACGAACTGATACCGAAAGGAACCATCAGATAATTTCATAGCAATATCGAGGCTAAAAACACCTCCATCCATTTCTTTCAGCTTATATTTTTTAGCTTCAGCATATTCTGTTAAAACTTCTTTTAAATCAATCATTGAGTATTATTTTGTAATTGTTAGGTAATTAAATGTGTAATCGGAAGATGAAATATACAAAATGATTGAAAAAAAACCATTAAATAAAAAAAAAATTTAAAGATAATGCCTTCATCAATGGATATCGCTGCCAAAATGTTTTTCCTCTAAAATGTCAGCAACCTCAGCAACTTCCCAAAGTATGAACAAAAATTCTTCCTTCGATAGGTATTCCAAGACAGGGGAAGCTTGAACAATAACTGTCTCACACGGGTTTCCATCTGTGTCCTTATCAGCAACAATAGTAACCGTAGTATAGATTCCGTAACCTGACTCCTTAATCAGTTTATACAAATTGGACTTTGGAGTATAAATACCGGCCCTGCTTGTAAAATATACACAATCTTTCCCTTTGCCTCTGCCCTCGGTAATCCATACCCATACAAATTGGTAGCGATAGGAACCGTCCTTCAGTTTCATTGCGATATCAATACTATATTTACCTTCACCCAATTCGCTGAGCTTATATTTTTTTTTCTCAGAATATTCAGTTAATACTTCCTTGAGGTTTATCATTGTATCAGTTTTAATATAAAAAACAATTCAGGATAAAAGAGCCTGAATAAAAAGCATATCAAAGTAACTGTTTTTTGTTAAACGGAACAAATAAACCCTGAATTATATCAGTTATTTTGTAAAATCCTGTTTCCTACAGAACAATCAAGGCAACGTTTCACATCGCAGTATTCCTTTTTAAGTTGAATAAAGGCTTGAGAATCATAGGCAGACCCGGCAACGAGGCCTTGTTCTTTCCATTTTTTCACTATTGCGTTTTGCTCTGGCGGAATACTTTCAAGCAGCTGAATCGCACGTTCCTTATATATATCCTCGCCGTTATGAACTCCATAGGCAAAGAGAAAGGGAGCGATCGTATTAATCAGAATAAGGTCAGCAGACCCTCTTCCGAAAGTTTTTTTTCGTTCTGCCGATTCTTCTTCAAAGCGGTAATGAGTTCTCCAGTAGCCTTTAAGATTAATATCAAAAAAACTTCTAAGGTTTTGCACCTTTTCCTCTTCAAGAATCCTTGAGAACAAATGATTGGAATTTACGATCATCTCAGCAAATTGTGCGATGCGGACAGTAGGAAAATTTGGCGGTCTCATCCTTCCAAATTTCCAGGATGATTTATTGAGGGGAGTCAGTTTGTATTTTTTTTTAAGGAAATTATATTCCTTTTGCAAGGACAGGTAATAGACATCACCGGCAGATTCTTCGAGAAACCCTGATTGACCAAAAAGTAAAGCTTCCGTCTGACGAATATCCTGTTTGTGTTTCGAAAGTATTTTTAGTGGAAGTGTTTTGACAAGGGCTCCGAAAGTATTTGAGTTCTGCCTCATTCCAAAGCTTCGCCCAAGGAAATGATAAAAGGTTTCCTCCCAGTTATTTTTTGTTTCTGACAGTCTTTTTTCAATATCCCCTGCCTTTCTTTCCAGGCGTTCCACAAGCAAACGATCTACCCACATCCAAATTCGTGCCCTTTGTTTAAGTATTTCGGGCAGTTGTTTTTGACAAAGCATCCAATGATTGTTAGACAGCAGTGATTGATATCGCTTGATGTATTTAGGGGGGATTCTTTGTTTTAATTCCAGGGTAGGAATGACTTCTCCTGTGTCCCGGTACACTTCTTTATCGTGATGATAAACTACATGCAGCACCGTGTTCAGATAGGCTTTATCTTTTTGGTGTTTATGGGCATACCAATCGGAGGATTTTTTGTGTATCTCTACAGAACCTGCCCACAAGGTCTCCCCAATTCTGATACGGGCATTACTAAAATCGGGGCCGGAATGGTGATTGTGCACTCCGGAATGTATCAAATCTACACTTTCATCGTCAACAGTTTTCAGGTCATTAAAGTCAAATAGTTTTAGTTTCCATACATGATGCAGGAATTCCTCGGGAAAAGGGATATTCATTATTGTAAGTATTTAAGTATTAGAAATTGCCGGAAGGTTTCGGCCTGAGATTAGATGTAACGGGAAGATTACAGAAATGTTGCATCGCATTAAAAAATCCCTCCATTATTAATAATTACATTATTAATAGAAAAAAATAAAATTTGAGATTATTAAAATAAAAAAACGCAGATAGCGAAAACCATCTGCGTTTTTAATTTTCAGGGGGAGCTTATGCTTCAGTCTCTTCCTTATTTTTTTTGAAGAATAAGAAACCGGCAAGAGCAACGCCTAATAAAATAAGGGCAGATGAAATTCCACCTATTGTATTTCCAACACTAATAGAATCCGGAGAAAAGACCATTTTAATCGTGTTTTTGCCTGCCGGGATACGCATACCTCTCAGAGCAAAATTGGTTTTGATAAAGGCTTCATCTACCTCTACATCATTGATGTAAACCTGCCATCCTTTAGAAGGAGGATAATACATTTCGGAGAACACCGCAAAACGTTCATTGGTACACTCCGATTTATAGACCATAGTATCAGGATGATAAGATTCGAGGTATATTTTGTCTGAACCGGTCCATTTATTTTCCAATCCCTTCAGGTATTCCTCATGCTTTTTCTGTACCACTGCAGTAGTCTGAGTAGGCAGGCCGGCCAATCCCTGCAATTCCTCATCGGCATCGGCCACCATTTTGATGTTAGTAACAAACCAGGCATTTCCAAGGCCTCCGGTCGGAGCAGCTTGTTCAGGTCCTAATATAAACCACTTAACATTGAGCATATTGAAAATATTGAGGCTCTTTTTTGCCTCGTTCAGGTCATCTAATCTATAACCGGTCCATAATTCCTGATACAACTGTGGTTTTGCTGCAGAATATCCACCGACACTTTTATGAAAAAAGGAAGCAGCAAAGGATTGACTGGGATAGCCTCTCGAAAAATCTGCCACGCGGTAATGTATAGATTTTTCACTGGCCAGAATATCTCTGTCTGCCTTACTTGAGGGAAAATTAGCAGCTTCTTCCACATAATTTTTTTCTGAATAGCTATCCTCATTAAGATAATCGGAATTCACCGAACCTAAATCAACACAGGCAATCAAGCCCAAGGCAATAGCTGCCACCTGTATGTTCAGCACATCTTTTGCATAAAAATACAGCACTGCGAAAGCCGCAAGCACAAACCCGATAGCCCTGATAGCATCGGCAGTGATCAGTTCTGCACGGTCCGCCTGCAATGCACTGAGAAGACTTGGAATTGTCGCAAGGTCAGCATCCGAAATAGCTGAAGGAGTACCCATAAACCCGTACAATAAGGTCAAAACACATATCCCCAATGTTATCACTCCGGCCAATACCACATAGCCCTGTTTTGAAATATCCTGTTTTAATTTCGGCAACAATTTTGCCGACAAAGCGTCATTATATTTCTCAGGATCAAAGTTCATCAGTTCTTTTATCCCCATCCCTATCATCAGAATTATAAAAGGTTGCCCCACCAACAAGGTCATCTTCGTATCCCGGAACTTGGAATACAGCGGGAAATAATCATACATAAAGTCATTAAAAAAGGCAAAATTACGCCCCCATGCTAATATTAAATACAGAACAAAGCTTCCGACAAAGGCCCATTTCAACGGTCCTCTGACTAAGAGGAGGGATAAAAACAACAAAAAACATACTACTACACCATAGTAAATAGGCCCTCCGCACATCGATTGTGAACCCCGGTATTGTGTAAGGTATCTGCCGGCACGTTCTCCTGCTACAGCACCTAACTGTTTAGCAATTTCCTGATTTTGCAAAACCCTTGCTGTCTGTGTACTGCCTTCCCTGTTGTAAAAACTTTTGGTCTGTGTTCCCCCATAAAAATTAGGAAACATCAGGGACATGGTTTCTCCCTTTTCGTAACTGAAAGCAAATACATAATCCTTATCGAGACCCGTTGAGTGCGCCTTTCCCTTCAGTTCAGTTGTTCCGCGTGTGGATTCCTGACCATACTCATAGACAGGCCACAGAAAACCGGTATTTGCACCTACCCCTAATATTGTTGCAAGCAGCATGGCAGCTACAAATTTTCCGTAATGTGCCAGTTTTTCATTCTTAACAGCATCGTATAAAAGAAAAAGACCGAAAAACAAAAGACCCAAAAAGGTATAATAAGTTATCTGAACGTGATTTTTCATCAGATTAATTCCCAAAGTCAGGGCAAAGATACCTGCCCCGAGAAAGAGATTCCGTTTATAGGCAAAGATAAGGCTTCCAAGCAACAGAGGAGCTGTGGCCAAGACATGCATTTTCCCGGTATGCCCGGCATTGATAAAGAGTGTGTTAGCTGTAAAGAAACCCAGTATTACAGACAGGGCGACACTCATTGTAATATCCACTCCCAACAACTGAAGGGCAATATAGCAGAAAATCATGATAACAAAAAGTGTGGCCCAGGGATTGGAATAGGGCTGATACAATGAGGCGAGGCTCCAGACTTTCGTTGTATAATTTACCGACTGATTCTGAATAACATTCATCGGGCTGCCGCAAAAGAACTGATTGGACCATTTTATCCGCTGCCCTTTTTCTAAATAATTCTTAAACTCTGTCTGCAGTCCTGTTGACTGAAGGTTATCGTGTTGTCCAAGTGCTTTGCCATCAATTGCCACAGGCTTAAAATATAGCATAGCAGCCATCAGAATTATTATGTAAGCAGCAAGGTGCTTAAAGATGGGGTTAATACTGCTTTTTTTTGCCGGAACTACTTCTTTTTTTTGTTCCTTTGCTTTTCTCTTCCCCTTTGCATTATTCTTTGCCATTGTTCTTTGATTATAAATTAATAATAGCCCTTTATTATCTGTTGATTCATGACAAATGTAACAATTTTATTGAAAAATGTAGTGGCAGTAATAACTAAAGCTTATTTTTGAGCTGCTAAATTTTAATTGGTTTTTAGCAGTATTTATTTTTATCCGTTTTAATCCCGTTTTTATATCCCGGCTAATTCTTCATTTATGGAACCACACAAGATAAAATTTCCACGCACAGCTCATTATTTTACTTCAGGTACTCCTTCTCCGGAAATCAAAAAAATATTCTTTGTATTCCATGGTTACGGACAACTAGCTTCCCGGTTTATTTACAAATTTGATCAGCTCGATGAGGATTGTCTGGTCATCGCACCGGAAGGCTTTTCCCGCTTCTATTGGAACGAGGCGAAGGGGATTGTTGGTGCTTCATGGATGACCAAGGAAGACCGGTTGACCGAAATTGAAGATTACTGCAATTATATCGATCACCTGTACCATCTTTTCCTGAAAAAGGTACCCGAAAATGTACAGGTCAACCTGCTTGGCTTTTCTCAGGGTGGAGCAACGGCAGTCAGGTGGGCAGAACGCAATCGACCTCATTTTCATAATCTGATACTCTGGGGAGCTGCCTTTCCCGAAGACTTAGACTATCTTTCTATGGCCGCTTACCTTTCTGACAAAAAATTGCATGTAGTGTATGGCAAACAGGACCCTTATCTTAGCCCCGAAAGGATAAAAAAACATGAACTTTTCACTGAGCAGCAAGGACTTAAATTTAATATGATCTGGTTTGAAGGCAAACATGAAATTGACAGAGCCACCCTGAAAGAACTTTCTCGCAATATTTAATTAAAAAAAACCTTCAAAATCCCCCTTTAAATTTCATTAATTTCATAAAAACCAAAACATTAGCACAAAACACTTTGCGTTCTGCGAAACATTAACTATATTTACATTAGCAATCTACCCTATAATAAAGCGGCACAAATTTCATTTTTTCCTTTAGGTTCTCTAATAAGTCGTCAACATGAGTCATTATAAGCCTTGCCCGCTTTTTTGCATTTTATCTTCAATATTTATTGCCTTTTTCAGCCTTACAGTCAATGCTCAATACTGTGCCTCAAATTCTACCTCAACAGCAGATTCCAAAATAGACCGTGTCCGGCTGACAGGAGAAACTGTTTCTATCAATCAAAACTCCGCAGGCCCCTGCGAATCTTATACCGACAATACAGCTTTGCCTGCTGCGGACCTGATGGTTGGCAACGCTTATACTGTAGATATCACTTTAGGAACCTGTGGTGGCAACTACAGCAAATCTGCCACTGTTTTTATTGACCTTAACATGGACAATGACTTTGATGACGCAGGAGAAAATCTCGGAAATACGGGTTTTACTTCTTCTACTGCAACCCTGAGTGTTAGTTTTACCGTTGGAAGTTGCGGCACCCCATTACTGGGCACCACCCGCATGCGGGTAGTAGTTCGTGAAGGAGGTACTCCAACACCATGCGGAACCTATACCTGGGGTGAAACAGAAGATTATACCGTGGAAATTATTGCCAATCCTTCCCCTTCTGCACCCAATCAGTTTTATCTTGTAGGAGATGCCGTTCAGACCAGCACTCAGTGTATTCAACTTACTGCTGCTTCGAATGGTCAGCTGGGGATGGCCTGGGATGTTCAGAACACACTGGATTTTTCTGCATCTTTTTCTTATGATTTCACTGTGAACTTCGGTAGCAATAACGGGGGCGCAGACGGCATTATGTTCATCATTCAGAATGATCCTGACCTGCATTGTGTCAGCCCCTCGGGCGGTTGGGGTGCCGGCAATATCAGCAATTCACTGATCATTGAAATGGATACTTACCTGAACACAGAAGACAGAGACGATGGCCTTCCGGGTGTACTCTGTTCCGGTGGTGCCGAACCTGACCACATGGATATCTGGATAAACGGAAGCATTAACCCTTTCGGAAGTTGTGGCGTTTCCCCGGGGGCAAGAATTATCCCGGCTGCTATCCCCACATTGGATGGCGGGGCAAATCACAATATCGAAAATGGCCTTGACCATACGCTCCGTATTTCATGGGTGCCGGGGGGTACAATGACAGCTTCTTTAATGAATGCAGCTGCCACTACTACTTATGCCACCGTTACCCACAGTTTCGACCCTTTGGTCCTCTTTGGAACGAATACTCCTATTTACGGAATTTCCGGCAGTACAGGAGGTCTGAACAATCAACAATCCTTTTGTATCCCTGCCATTCTGCTAAATAATACCATTGTGGAATTTGATGCAAGGTTAAATCAGAACAAGGAGGTGGACATCAACTGGGCTGCTTTCAGTAGTAACAACGGAGATTGGTTTTCTGTAGAAAAAAGCTATGATTTTTTATTTTTTGAAGAACTGACAAATACTGCCACTCAGGGCCCTTTGGATGAAGTAAATTATTATCATGTTATTGATGAATACCCTTTCCCCGGTGTAACTTATTACCGGCTGAAATTTCATGACATCAACGGAGGTTATACTTATTCCGATATCAGGGCCGTAGAGTATCTGCGCGAAAATAATAACATCAATATATATCCCAATCCTGCCCGTGATATTGCTACTGTGGAACTTGCCTATGTTTCAGAAATCAATATTGAACTCTACAATCAACTGGGTCAACCCATTTTTGTCCCCGTTTTATATTCCGACCGCAAAGCTGTTCTTGATATCTCTATTCTTGCAGCCGGTATCTATGTTGTTCAGGTAGAGACGGAACAATCTTCCCGAAAAGCTTTCAGAATAGTTAAAAATTAATCCTTCCTCTTCCTTCATTTTTGGGTTATTCTGCTTTTTATACTTTCGTAAAAACGTTAATTCATCTTTTTTATTTATCTTCCAATCTATTGATCGATCCTACCAATTGATTAATATAATTTTATGATTTTATGAGGAACGAAAATGATTTTTAATTTCCCCGAATTTTTAGCCGGTCAGCACAGCAAAAGCTATCAAAAAGACTTTGAAAATGATAAAATGCTTCGCTTTTATGCAAGCAAATCTGAACTGTCTGTGCTTCACCTCGACCACTGGGACAAATATCCACTGACAGGTTGTTACAGTCTGGAAATTACAGAAAATTATGAGTTTCTGCTGATTCATTATCATCAGGCTGAAAGTCTCAGAGTGAAACTATCGAAAGTGCCTTCTGATGTTTTTGTCCTGAAACCTGCACATATTGAAAAGGTACTGCAACAAATGAAAGAGAGTGGAAAAAACTTATGTGATGAAGAAGCCGATTACTATGAGGGAATTGGCAGATATTATTGCTGGAACAAGAAAGAAAATTCCTTTCAGATGGAAGAGACGGATAC
>CAJQOX010000016.1 GCA_905480075.1 uncultured Aureispira sp.
AAAAAAAATGGGCTTGAAAATCTATTACACTACTTTGGCCATTCAGCAGAAATGGTTGTTTCTTTTGGGTCAATAATTGCTCGTTCCGGCATGGAGGGCAATGCAGATTATGCGCTTGCTAATGAATGGATGTCCTGCAGCCTTGAACAATGGGCTACAAATAATAACAGACGTTGGTTGAACATAGAATGGTCTGTATGGAGTGGCACCGGCATGGGGGACGAACTTGGTGTATTGGAACAACTTCGGGCGAAAGGTATTCAACCAATTAATATAGAAAAAGGTGTGCAACATTTTTTAGAGCTATTGGCTTCTTCTTTTCATGGTAATGCAATTGTTGCAGGACGATATGGTCAAAGTTCAACATTGCAATCCTGGATTCCTAAGCATGCGAATACCCGATTAATAAATGGATTAGAATTATACTACCCCGGGCAAGAATTAATCAGTAACATCAGGCTTACGCCAGGTGAAGACTTATACCTTAAGGATCATAAAATCAACGATGTTCGAGTGATGCCTACTGTTATCTGGATGGAACTCATGACTCAAACTGCTAGCATTATTCTGAACAAAAAAAGAGGTCCGTGGATTTTTGAAACACTTGAATTAAAACGTCCTGCTTTTATTCCTGAAGAAGGCCTGGAAATCCAACTGCAAGTTTTCAAAAAAGACAATATTTTAGCATTTAACATTGTTAATAAGCTGCAACCACATTTGTCTTATATAGAAGCTAAAATGCCCATTAAAACAAAGAGTTGGGCTCCAATTTATCCTGCTTTACCTCAAAAACTAAAATCGTTTAACGCCAATACAACATTATATAATCCTTTACTTTTTCATAAAGGGAGATTTTGTTGTGTTCAAGAACTGTTATATACATCTCCCTACGAAGTATATGCATCGGTATTGCCCAGTAATCAAGAGTGGTTTTCTAATAAAAACTCAACAGCTATTCTAACTGGCAATCCTGAAATTAATGATGCAATGCTTCATCTTGTACAAGCTTGTGTTCCACATTTCAAACTTTTACCCGTAGCTATTAAATCGGCATGGCTAAGTGGCAAAAGAATGCTTTCCGAAAATAGCTTACTTTTTATTCACGCCAAAGAAGTTGTTAGACAGGATGACCTTTTTATTTATAATATTTCATTTTTTGATGTTCAGGAAAATTTAATTGCTCAATATCAAAAAGTATCTTTTAGAATTGTCAAAGAGAAAGAAGATTTTCGAAAAATGACTGCCTTTTCAATGGAAATAGCTTTAAAACGCTTGTTAGCTGAAACACATTTCCCTGGAATTGATTTTTCTTTTAATAGTGCAGAAAACGATGTAGAACTGCATCGCCCGGATGGAAAACCATTGGCTAAGGAAGAAGGTGTTTTTATATCTAAATCCTCTTGTAAAGAACTGAAATTAATTGCCAAGAGTTCCTCACAGTTGGGATGTGACATAGAAGCGTTTCAATTCAAAACAAAGCAACAATGGGAAAAACTATTGGGTGCTACAGACTTTAAGTTAGCCGAAGAATCTTCTTTAGATTTGAATGACATAGGAACCCGGCTGTGGAGTATTCGGGAAAGTTTGAGAAAAGCCGGAGAAATTACGCCAACTCAATTGAAGTTAAAACCTTCTGAACAACCCAATGTTCTGCTATTTGAAACAGATCGTTATTTGATATTTTCCTGGGCAGTAAAGGGTATAGAAAACCAAAAGTTGGTCTTCTCTTTTTGCCTTTCTAAAAAGTCTAAAAACAAAACTTTTGTTTATTCTCATACAGTTGGTTTTGAAGAAACTAATCTGGTGGGCAATGTTTATTTTGCAAACTATACTCGTTGGCAAGGCAAATGCCGTGAAGCTTTTTTGCATCAAAATGTGATGAAAATATCTAATAAAAAGCGTGTTTTAGAACCCATTACTAAATTTCTCTCTGATGGTAGATTAGCCTTGGTTACTTGCTCCACAGATTGTAAATTCTTACGGGAATTACTTGCATTTGATGAGGTAAAAATATACCTAAGGCTTGAATATATTATTGGCAATCGAATAGGTATGTCTTTTTCTTATAGAAAAGTGACAGAGACTGGCGAAATCCTGGTAGCTGAAGGAAACCAAGAAGTTGCCTGTATGGAAAGAACAAGAGATGGTGGCATTCAGAATTACCATGGCACGATTCCTCCTGAATTTAAGAAAGCTTTATTGCCTTACATTCAAGAAAAAAACTATTCTGGTTAATCTACTAATAAACATCACTTTAACATCCGAAAAGGCCCCACTATTTTACATGACCTGTTTTTCAAATAGTATCAATTTTTTAATCCCATACCCTATTTTTTAACCGCTCTGTATTTTTATTGGAAATATAATTCAGTGTTATTATGTAGCCCTCGTTTATGAAAATTTATTTTTCCAAAACGAAGTGTATATGAATACAATTGAAATATACGGTGAATATACACGTGAATTTTCCAGAGAAAGCCCCTTCATTAAGGAAATGTTTGACTTTGTTCCAAGGATGATCAGATACTTTGGTCTGCTTTGGTTCTTCATCAAAAAATAATCTCCATTTTTTACTTTTTTATAGGCTGTGATTATTTATTTCTTTGCGTTATTGTTGAAAAACGTACGATAAGGTCAACAGGAATAGAGAATCAGAAGAGGAATTCAATTTAATTAATTGATCTTTATGATTGAAAGATGTTGGGATAAAACCTTTCGGATCTTCAATTTTCCGGATTAATACGGTTGTACTAAATTCTATAACGCCATGCATTTTTTTTGTAAACCTATGAATAACAGAGAACAAATAACGAATTGAAATTCTTAACTTTCCAAAATGTGATACTTTTCAAAACCCCGGACTTTCGAATTAGTACAAAGTACTAAATGACGAAAAGACTAAAAAGGAAGGCTAAAAATCTATCCACCCCGTAATTTTGAACGCAGGCGGGAAAGTGAAACCGGCGTGATTCCAAGAAATGTGGCCAACTGTTTTTGCTGTACCCGCTGAATCAGTTCAGGGTCTGTATCTATCAACCACTGATATCGTTCCTGTGCAGAATACAGCAAAAAAGTTTCGAGACGTTCTTGTAAACGAACTACAAACTGCTCGAAAAAAAAGTCTTGTATTTTTTTGACCGCAGCGTTCTGTTGCGCTAATTTTTCAATGGCATTATAATCAAAAACAACGATCGTACTTGGTTCTAAAAATTCGATGTCCTGCCTCGAAGCTTTGTTGTAAAATATGGAATCATGGCAGGCAACGGCTTCTCCTTCTTTTCTGAATTTCATTGATATTTCTTCTCCCTTATCGTTGATCGCGTAGGCTCTTGTTAGTCCTTCTAAAAGGATTCCAAGTTTACGTTGCGTCCTGCCTGAATGAATGAACAGTTCTCCGGGAAGGTATTTTTTGCATTCGCCGATAGCTTCTATTGCATCAAAATCTTCCGGCTTTAAAAAAGGAAACTGATCAAAGTAATCTTTAAGTGTTTTCATTGGCTTTATTAAGTATTTATATCAGGATTCAGGAAGGGACCGATGCTTAATTATACATATATTTTCCTGAACCATGAAATTATTGTTAACCGACTCTTGGAGAATCAGATTTCCTTTTGCAACTTATTTATATAGTTTCCTGTAAGTCATTTTGGGGATATATCTTTTCATATCCTTAAAAAAATCGGCCCTTGTCCTGACCAATCTCGAGGATAGGCCCATGTCTTTTCTCATGATAAATTGCCACAAAACATTTACCCAGGAGGAATGAGCGGTTAAAGCATCATATTCTTTATGCAAGATAGTCTTTAAAGCCGGTAATTTGCTGCCCGGTACATTCATGAAGTCGTGGTGCTCATTATGATAACCTACATTATAGCTCACCTTATTTAACGGCCCATAATAACTATAAGTCTCCTGTTCGCCGTCGAACAAATAATGTTCATGTATAAAATGGGCTGCTACCGGATGTGGTCCCATTCCAAAATAAGTGGATAGCAGAAGATAAGCAAAACCTGTCCATCCAGAGTAATAGAAAATTATACTATTTACAATCCCTATGACAAGTACGTTAATAATTTCCAGTCGGTTAATTTTGGTAGAATTAATCGCTCCTCTTATTACATAGAATACAGGATTAAATAGCCACCAGAAGAATTTTTTGGGTCGGGATTTACCGATCAGATCAACTTCAAAATCTTCCGGCAAATCAGAATCAATATCATCTACTCCCAAAAAAGTATGATGCAGGGGGTGGTATTTGTGAAAAGTCATCGCCATTGGAACAGGGATAGATATGTTAGCAAAAATTGCCAGGCATTGGTTTTGCCATTTTTCTTTAAATACAGAGAAGTGGCTTGTTTCGTGTATCGCCATTGCCAGCCAATGCATGAGTATGGACCCCACAAAATAACTGAATAATAGCATTGTCCCCCAATAAACAAAGGTGTTTTCTGTACTATAATTACTGTAAAAACAATGCGCAATAAATAATTGAATCGGAACAATGATAAAAACAGGAATCGCCTGCTTGGGGTCATAGCCCATCAGTTTTTTTATTTCCGGGAACTGCTGTATCAGGGCTTTTCTTCGTTTTGCATGAGGTTCTCCGTATTCTACGTAACTAAAATTTCGTTTTGACATAAGATTATTTTTTTTATTGAACAATTGTTCAAATTTATTTCAAAAAATCTTATGCTCAGTTATCATTTGATAATTAATGAATCTCTGATAAAATTAAAAGGTATATTTGGAGAATAGAACCGGTGGTGATGGCTGTGGAGGGTTTTGCTAAACCTACATTTTACAATGATATATATAATAAGTAGGAAAACTCTGAATTTTTAGCAATTGGCAGTCGTCAAATATCTTTTGAAATTTTTTGAAGTTGAACTTAGTCAATAAAACCTGACTTAAATAAGCTTCCTCTTTCAAAACATCATGCACATTTTGAATGATAGCGCTTCCCTTTTCTTTTGAAAAGAAGGAAAAAGGAATAGAAGATATAGCGCCGTCTAATTTTTCGTTTATATGCTCTTTTAAATTTTCAGCCCCATCATTAATAATGGTCAACCTTTCGTCTTTTATCTTTTGGCCTACATGTGCACAAAAATCGGGATTGACTTCAAAGGCATAGAGCTTGCTAGTGGACGACATCCTGTTGAGAATTTCCTGAGTGATGTTTCCATGCCCCATACCGAACTCCACTATTACTGCATTTTCATGTGCAGGGATATGATTGCAAATTTCCAGCTCGACCTTTCTGTTGGTTTCAACAAAGGCCCCTGTTTCAAAAAAGTTTTTTGTAAACTTTAACCCGGTTTTGAATTTCTCTCCCACCTTTTAATCTTTATGGTTAATTAATGGCATAAATCTACAAAATTTTGAGAAGATCCAGCACTTTTTAATTTTTAGTTCTGATTTTGTAATAGACGAAGTATTTATATAATATCAGCAAAGAAAGTAATGCTGTCTTTTAAAGGTCTTTTGTAAAACACCCCCCCGTAAAAAATAAAAATGAGCCTGTTTTTATTTTCCGGATAACCGCATAAATTAACTAAATCTATTGCTGACAAAACTACCCTTTAGAGATTTCCTTTGCAGCATATTTAACATGGCTAAAAAAATCATCTATATCTTTTGTATTTAGTGCTGCATTCAGGCAGGACATTCTTATAAAAGTCGTCCCTTTAGCTTTGCTGTATCCAACCATAAGCAAGCCCTTTTTATGTAAATATTGACATATCATTACAGGATCAACGCCATTGATTGTAAAGCAAACATTAACAGATTCCGGGCGCCTGAACAATTTAAATAAAGGATCCTGTTCTACACATAAGGCAGCATACTTAGCCAAACTAAAAAGATGGTTTATTCTATTTTCCATCCCTGATATTCCATAATACTTAAAAGCAGCCCAAACCTTAAGAGCATCCACTTTACGACCACATTGAATAGACATATTTCCTAAATCCAACTCTTCCTTTTCTTCTTGGAACAAGTAGTCAGCTTCCTCCGACAGATGTTTCTTGAGTAGCCCTTTTTTTTGGATCAACAAGAAGGATGCTGTTAGAGGTACATTCATCATTTTGTGTGCATTCCAGGTAAAAGAATCTGATAATTCACTACCTTTTAAGAGGTGTTTATGCTGTTGACTCAATAAAGCTGACCCTCCTAATGCTCCGTCCGTATGCAACCATAAATTGTATTTTTTGGCTACTTTTGAAATTTCATCTATTGGATCAAATGCCCCCAAAACGGTAGTTCCTGCTGTTGCATTTATGTAAAACGGGTGATTCCCTTCAAGTAAATCTTTTTTGATTTCAGCCATTAAATCATCTAAGTCCATACGGCCTAAATAATCACTTTTTATAGTTCTTACATTATTTTTTCCTATCCCTAAAATACCCGCATTTTTTCGGACTGAATAATGACTCTCTGTGGAGGTATAGGCAATAAATTTCCCCCTTCTTAATCCTTCATTTAATATCGTCTCATCCTTTTCATTTCTCGCTATCATCATGGAGACCATATTACTTAAAGACCCCCCGGGATTCATCAGGCCTTCTCCTTGAGTATACCCTACCCTTTTAAGCAACTCACCTACTATTTTTTTCTCTATAAGCACCTGGATTCCAGCAACTTTATAGGTGTGCATTGTGGTATTTAAAACAACAGTAAGTAATTCTGCACTTAAGCAGGGTGCTGAACGGCCGGCAAATAATTGATTGAAAAAAGATTTACTGCTAGTTCTCGGGGTTAGTAAAGATATATCTTTTAACAAATTAAAAAAAACGGCCTCTGAGCAGCCTTCCTTTTTTAAAGACAGATCAATTAATTTTTCGTAATCTTCTACTCGGTGATATTTTAAAACAGGTTCTTTGCATTCTTCCTCAAGGAATATTTTTGAGATTTCAGCAAACTCATCTATTGCTTTTTCTATTTTCACTATTGTCATCGTTTTTATCCATAATACAATTGCTCTCCAAAAGGTTGCTGTTCCAGTGCTTCAACTCTTAACAATCAAGTAAGTGGACAAAATTACCTTGCACATAAATTTGTCCATTTACTTTACATAAAGCCGCACTATTCCCTGACCAAGCTAAGGGCATCTACTTCTTCAAGGGTATCTGGATTTAGCACCTGCAGATGGACAACTCCACCATTCACATGAAACAACACCAATGCATTTTGAGTCGTAAAGCCTGCCACTTGGCTTGTCCAGGGCGTCTGCTGTTGACCATAATAAGGGGCACCTGCCGCACCGTTATTAATTTGCCAGATAGAGCGAGACAGCCTTATTTTCTTTTGGGTATAATTTTCAGGATAGATATTCGCCTGAGGACCTATTTTAGTACGGCAATAATTGTGCTCATCTCCCGTAAGAATTGCACAAACTTTTTGGGTTTTATTGACTAACAAATCCAGCAAATCATCCCGCCGTTCGAGGATGCCTTTTTCTACTTTCTTACCTGCAATTGTGGGGCGAACTTGATTGTTGCCACTATACCACATATCATCTCCTACATGTCCTCCATTGGGAAAGAAGGGGGTATGTACTGTAACAAAGACATGGTCAACATTTCTATCAGCTTCTAATTTTGCCAGTACTTTTTTCAACCAGGCCAACTGATTATCCATGATGTATGCATGTCGGTTTCCACCCACCTCTCCAGATCCACGAGGAGCAAACCAATAGTTTGAATTCAAAACGACCATTGCTATATTATCATAGGTATAATAAAAGACATTCTCCTTATAGCTTGGGAAATCTATGGTATTCAAATCAGGATCGTACTTAGATCCGTCTTCACTTTCTGGCCCATTAGTGGGATTGACAAATTCTTGTCCAAAAATAGTTTCTGCCGAGCTGCTAGCATAAGGGAATTTATCTATGTAATGTAATATTTTTCGATTGACAGAATCAACAGGCTCTTGAAAAGCACGAACCAGGGCTTCGTGATTACCCATTCCGGCTACCACAGGTATATAATGAGCAAAGGGCTGTATGGCGTGTTTCCAATTGACATACTCCAGACGAGCTTCTTCCTTGTGTAATTTGTACCCAGAAACTAAATCCCCCGAAAACTGCATAAATCGAACTTTCTGCTGAATATTAAGGGCCATTATTTTTTTCATAATATAAGCATTCACGCCAAATATACTGCGTTCGCCCCCTGCAGTTCCTGATCTAGAATCGCTGGCATAACTAAAGGTAAAGGCTGTTCTTGAACCTTCCTTTGGAGCCGTCCTAAGCGAATAGGTCTGCTTATTGTTCCCATATTCAACGGTGTAATCATAATCTGTATTGGGTTTTAATCCTGCAAGTAGAACTTCATGTTGGGTTCCTGGCCCACTTTCAAAAGTTTTGCCCCCTATGTACACCATACATTTTATGGGATGATTCGTTTTAAAAGAAATGGTAGCCCCTGTTGGAGTCAGCAGATTAACAAAAGGACCCTCCCATAGGGTATGATCAATTTCGAAAGGTCCTTTTCCGCTGAAGGAGACAATTCCATCATACAACATTCTACCAGTAGCAGTAGTTACTCTATAGCCCAAGGTACCTTTTCCTGTTTTTTGCCAACCAATCATATCATAGGTTCCCTTAAAATTATTTAGGTCAACCAAAGCTTTACCAGCATTGATAGGCGTTCCTGTCCGATAAACAGGCATAGGATGTTTGGAATCTCCATAAGGAATTAAGCCAAAATAGAGTTTCCCAGTCATCGTGGTATCTTGAAAATCAAAGAGAATCCCCGTTTTAGTTCCCGTAGGGTTTCCGATCAGTTTTCTGAGTGTATTAAATGGTTTCTTAATCACTTCGGGGCATATTTTTTCTCCTATTTGGATATAGTAATTATTCTCTGCATCGATTTTTATATTTGAATGCACCTTAGGTACAGCAGGCACCTCCTCTTGTCCACTAGCTACTGCACCTGACATCATTAAACCCATAATTAGTCCTGCTATATGTTTCATATTTTACTTTTTATTGGGGATGTTTTAAATCCCTCATCTCAATTTAATCTTTTCAGAAGAAGGTCTTCTTATGCATAGATCGTCTTAAGCCAGCATCTTGAAAACTATTGGACTTGCCTGAATATTACAAGGCCGAATGGCATTCGCCTCCTCTTATCCGCAATATATTTTAATCTAAAATCGAATCGCTATAAAATCAAATATTTTTTTTCCATTTCTCCATTTTTTTACAAAAATCTATTTTTCAGGAACTACTCACAACTTACTTATCACATCAGACCATTATTTTTATCTTTTTTAGATACTTTTCATTTTTAAGTTTAAGGGGACAACATTAGTTTTGAGTAGAATGATTTTAAAAATCAATGCATCTTTGAAGAATTAAACTCTATTCTTGATGGATGATAGAACTATTCATGGAAGACATTAGTAAAACTGATAAAAAAAATTGTAAATTAATAGACGTTATTACGAATAGAATTGTATAAAATGGAAAATGCTATTTCGTCTAACGAAGCTGTTCGTCTCTATCTAATTCATTATAAAATACATTATTAGCATTCATTTTATGCCTGAATCTCATAATACACCCGAATGGTTATCGAAAACTCAAAATGAAAGTTGGATGCCTGAATTGATTATGTCGGGTACTGCTATTTTCTTTTTGTCTAATTTCGCCCTCTTTCTCGACCGGTTTCCTGAGTGGTTGTTTTATTGGCAATTCAGACCTCATGAAGCAATGAAAATTGTTTTAGTGTTAAGTATTATCACCTCAATGTTGCAATTTATTCTGATTCTACATTTTATTCTGCGTGGAATTTGGATCGCTTGGGTGGGCTTGAGCTATTGCTACCCCAACGGAATTTTAGAAAAAAACCTAAAACTTAGTCATAAGTTCCAAAAAGAAACTAATCTGACTTCAAAACCTATAGAAAGTATCTTAAAGCTTGAATTTATTTGTAGTCTTTTATTTTCATTCTCTTTTATAGTCGCGCTCTCTTTTATTGGTTTGTTTATCTGCTTTTTTATTATGATCCTTTGCTTTCGTTCAAGCTTTATTCTATACGATAGCTTTTTATTCAATTCGATATTGGGCTATTTTTGTAGTATTTCAACGGTCTTACTTTTTTTGCTATTGTTGATAGATTTGCTAACGTTGGGAGGATTAAAAACGGGAAAGATTCGCAGCAAAATATATTATTACCCTTACAGAATAGTATACTATCCCGGACTTATTTTCTTGTACGAAAACAAATTGAATATTCTTATCTCCAATCTGGGAAAAGTTAAAGTGATGTTTTTTGCTTTTATGCTAATTTCAATTGGTACTTTTCAAAACTATAGCAAATATGCTCATTATGCCGGTTTACCCTTTGCAGGAACTCCAAGCTATTTTACTCATACACATATCGATGAGTTAAGAAATGATCATTTTCTGGTTTTCGAATGGAGCTTTGAATCGCTCTATCTAGACAAAAATTTAAAGATATTCAGCACCCGTGATGAGCCGGAAAAATATAGCTACACGATAAACAATGTTGCGTTCACTCCTGAATGGATCCCTACCAAACACCCTACAACCAAACAATTGGGTAAAACTTCAGTTATTCAATTAGATAGTATTGAAAAGGGAATTGTTGAATTAATTATCAAAGGGGAAACTAAAGCGCATTGGAGAGAGGGAAATTTTAAATGGGAAAAAAAATTCAGCTTTATTAAAGAATAGTTTCTTTCCCGAAAGTCCTGAATTTCAAAAACATCATACAAGTCATGTTTTTGCATACAATATTAAAACCTAAGTGACGGTTTATTATTATAGTATCTGTTCTCATACGCTTTAGCGTATCAATGTAAAGTTCCCTTTTATTATCTTTGGACCCTCACCGGCTCCCAGATCATATTCCAAAAGATATATATAAACTTCGGAAGGTTGGTCCACCCCTTGAAAACGACCGTCCCACCCGGCATTTTCCAAATTGTCTCCTATATAGATTTCCTGACTCCAACGGTTGAAAACCCGAAACCGGATAACATCATTCTGATTCAATCCAATTGGAAAAAACAAATCATTGACTCCATCTCCATTTGGAGAAAAAATATCCGGAATACCCTCAAACACAGAAACCAATATTTCTGTTACATTAACAATAATAATCGAGTCGCAACCCGCTGTCGTTTGCAGGTTAAAGGTAGTTGTTGTGTTGGGCAACAAGGTTTGTCCACTAAAAAGAATCGTCCCTCCATTCACTACTGTTGTGTCAATCATGGTATAGAATGTATCAAGGCCAAGTACCGTAAGGCTTATTATGGAATCACAGCCATTTACCGTTTGTAAATTAAACACTGTTGTGGTATTTACTCCCAAAAATTGCCCGGCATAGGCAAGGCTATCACCATGACAGATCGTGGTACTTATGGCAGAACTAAAAACATCCAGGCCTGTAACGTTCACCGTAAGGATAGTATCACAGGCATTAAGCGCAGGAAAGATGAAATTGGTACTTGTATTGGGCAATAATACCTGTCCGCCGAAATTAAGTGTGCTGTTCAGACAAATAGAAGTATCTAAAGTATATCTCAGAGAATCCAAGCCATTAACATTTACTGTCAGGGTAGAATCACAACCATTAATAGTCTGAAGATTAAAGGTAAAAGTAGAATTTGTTTGCAATATCTGAACTGTTTGTCCTCCAAAGAACAAAGTACTGCCCAAGCAAGCAGAAGTATCTATCGTTATATTAAATGTATCCGAACCTGTTACTGTAACAATTACAAAAGAATCTGCTAAAGTTGATGTCTGATAAAGGAAGGTGTCCACAGTATTGGGCGGCAGATTGGTACCTGACCCGGGGTAAAAGAAAAAGTCCCCAAAACAAACCATCGTATCAATTGTAGTGGTCACAGGATTAGCCAATGCACAGGAATCTATAAAAACAATGCTGTCTGTATAAATACAGCCATTCCCTGTTACTTCTACAAAATACGTCCCTCCCTGTGTTACATTAAAAGTGGAAGCTGTTGAATTGTCCTGCCATATATATGTTGCATTTGGCGTAGTGGCATTCAATACAACGGTATCTCCCGGGCAAATCATTGTATCGACTCCAAGGTAAACACCCCCTCCGCCGGCAGGGTTAGGTGGTGTAATCAGATGGGTTATAATATTTTCCATAAAATTGATACTGGTTGATTGATTAATAAAATCCTGATCTGTTGTAGCGGTGATCGTTCCGAACAGGGGGTTGGAAGGTACGTACTGAAATCCATGGTACGCCCCTGCTTGTTCTAAGACAGGAACTAAATTGCAATCACCACTCCCTGAATAAGAATACCAGAAATAGGTCAAAGAGCTCACCATATTATTTGTCGTTGCATAAGTCCCGAGAACCGTAACAGGGGCCAGGTTACCCGAAAAAGGATTATCCCAGGTGAAGGTGCCTCCCAAAGAAGCAATAATCGATGAATATGCCTGATTAGTCCCATAAGTATCCAAATATTCACATTGTAAATAAACCGGCTTTCCACTTTGCAAAAATTGCAATATAACAGCTACGCGGTTAGCAGGCAGATTTATTACACCGGAAGAAATAATTAATATATCCGTTGTAGCAAAAAAAGTATTGTTGTCTAAGGTATTTTGAGGTAAAATTGTAGCTGTATGCCCCATAGAAGTTACAACGGCACTCCAACGGGTATCCATAACATGCCCTGAATTAAAAGATTGACTTTCTATAATAGTAACATTAAGGCTAAATCCCGAATAAGCAACACATTGCAACAGGATTAGGATCAGCAACTTTTCAATTCTCATCATCATTCTATTTTTTATTATCAATTGAAATAAAGATAATTTAGTTATTAATTAAAAAAAAATATTAATGATATTTAACTTGAATTATTTAAAAGACCCTGTTTCCTAAACCTTCAGGTTTAATTTGGCACAACAGTACTAAAACCGGGAACACGTTGATAAGAAAAGCCAAAACTATAAGGATAAGGGGGGAATTCGAATACTAAGGCAGGGCTTCTGATTATTAAGTACGGCATGAAGTGAGGAAGGAGCAACTTGTTTTACAAGCTATTTTAAATCGTTTTTTTGTCCGTTTTTGAATGTTGTTTTTATTAAACAATAAAATATTAATTTATAATAAAATATTTATAATAAACACCTTAAACACCTTCAATTGATTTGTTAATTATATTAATTGTCTTAATTTAAATGATGATTTCAGTAGATTTTCCTGGCCTTCATTAAGGCATTTTTATTATTAATACAAAAAACAAAATAGTATTCATTATTATTTCTTAAAACAGGCTTAAAAAAATAAATTGCTGCTAAAATCAACAAATGGAACTCAAACACCTGAATAGAAGTTGATTTAGAATAAAAAAACTTAAGATGAATTACTTTGAACAAGAGAGCAAAAGATTGCGATTTAGAAAACTGACCACAGAAGACATTCCTGCGTGGCAGGAATTTTTTGTTAATAATGATCGTCTGAAATTCCTGGGAATAGATGTCAGTAAACCTGCTGAAGAACTGGCAGAAGGCTGGATAAGTAAGCAGTTGATACGTTACGAAACGGAGGGATTGGGATTCCTGGCAGTAGAAATAAAAGACAGTGGGGTATTTATAGGCTTAGGCGGTATTTTACCTCGAGAACTAAATGGAAGAGAAGAGTATGAAATAGCCTATTCACTAATACCTGCCTTTTGGGGCAAAGGCTATGGGACGGAGATTGCAAGAAAGATGAAAAGTTTTGGCAAGCAATATATCAGCACTGACCGTTTCATTTCTATTATAGATGTTGATAATACAGACTCAATAAAAGTAGCTGTCAAGAATGGGATGCAAGTTCTCTTCAGAACTAAATTCCTGGGAATGGAGGTAGATGTATATGGTTTTGAATTAAAAAATCAAAACAAGTGCTAAAGGCTCAATATCCGATAACAGTCAACATGTATGAGAAGTACTATGTCAAAATTCAGTTTTAAAGACTAAACCAATTTCTGTGCTACCAATCCCAGACATTTCCAGTTCAACCTATTTCCGTGAACATCCAAGGGTTCCTCAACCATGATATCTTCCTGCCATTTCAAAATAGTAAAGCCCATTTTATCTAAGAGTACGGAGAGCTTTTCGGGAGGGTAAAAGGCATTCCATTGAACGGCCTGTTTAAAATTCAGGGGGGTGACCAAAATGAGGATTCCCTTTGGTTTTAGCACACGATACATTTCCTGCAGTCCTTTGTATGGATCGTCCAGCCGGTCCAGTAAAAAACTGTTAATAAGTACATCCATACTGTTGTTGTCAAAGGGGAGTTCCTCTGCCTTTGCCAGCCCCAAATCCAAGTTTTTCAGTTGTCCACCCCGGGTTTTTATAGCCTCTAAAAAACCCTGACCAGAAAGATCAATAAAAACTTCCTTTCCATCTATCCAAAACTCCTTTGCCCTTTTCAGCATTTGATAACTGTAATCGATTCCATAGCAACTTGCGTCCGGAAAACGTTTTGCAAGGGTAGCGATCCAACGCCCGGTACCACAGCCGGTTTCCAGAATCTGAGAATCATAAAAGGAAGCATAATATTCAGCTGCAAAATCAAACACAGGCTGAAAGGGATATCTCTCCCAGAGATCATCAGCCAGATGAAGTGCCGATTGTCTCAACACCATACTATCATACCTTTCGTAAGGATCCTTTTGGAAATCCGCCTCGGTTTTATGAAAAAAAAACGGAATTCCTTTTCGGAATAGCAAAGGTTCTTTCATTATATCAAAGGATAGTTAGGGGGGATTATACAAAAGGCCTAAACCAGTTCTGAGGATTCAGATTGATACTGCATCTGAGGAATCAACTCACCAAAATTATCGAATTCATTGAATTTTTTCCAATCTCCGGCAATAGGAGCATGTCTCATATGTTCGGGTATTCCGAAGGCATCAATCAGTTCTATAGCAGAGGGAGCCAGTTCTTTGCATAATTTTCTTGCAGCAACAGGGACTTTTTTAGCCATTCGGGGAGAAAGAACCCCTTCAGAGACATACCACCCCAGATCTCTTTCTATCCATTCAACAGCAGAGAGAGAAAAGATGGACGACAAAACAGCTTTCAAACCAGCATCGCAGCGCTTCAAAGTAGCAAGACAAGCTTCAAAGCTTACCCTTTCGGCATAGGCCTGTGCCAATCCCTGAATCAGATCGGAGGCTTCATACATCCAGGTATCGTAGAGGCTGTTGCCTTTCTTTTTGCTGTTGTTTAGTTTTATTGCCAGTTCAGATAATCGGCGGGACTCCCGGATTTTCAGCAGGCGGAGCAAGAAATTATGGTCGCTCAGATTGCCTGATAAGGTGCCATCTAGAGTCCGTCGGCAAACAGCGGGCAGAAAGCCGGCGAACATATCTTTGGCTACTTTTTTCTTATCAGCCATTCCCAGCAGTTCCTTGGCAATTTTCTGCATCAGGACCCGGTTATCCCCTTCAGCAGTAATCCCTGCATGCCCTCCGACGATCCCTTCGCCGAAGCGATTTGCAGCCAGGAAGCCCTGACCTCCGCAACGTTCCCGACAAGTGGTTGCCGTATTTTCGGAATGCCAGGAAATCTGCGTTTTCATGACACAGCAAAGCAAGAGCACCTCCATTTGTTCCGCCTTATTCCGGTCTGTTTTCGCATATTTATCTTTGGTATAATTCAGCGCCACATTATAGGAGTAAGTCAGTGCAAGCAGGGGCAGGATAGCTCTTTGCTGCAGCTGATAATTCATGATAGGCGTATCACTTTTGCCTTTCGGTCCTACCGTC
Source organism: uncultured Aureispira sp. (assembly GCA_905480075.1). Classification (GTDB taxonomy): domain Bacteria; phylum Bacteroidota; class Bacteroidia; order Chitinophagales; family Saprospiraceae; genus Aureispira. The sequence continues at coordinate 15,775 of CAJQOX010000016.1, forward strand.
AGGCGGGAACTTGCATAACGGATGGCAGTATCGAGCGAAATCTTTGAGCTTCCCAGCGTCATAGAAGCAATACAGAGACGCCCGCTCAGCAACTGATCTGCGAGGCTCAAAAATCGTCCTCGCTTGCTCTTTATATCACATTTGTATTCACCGTCAGCACTTAAGCTTGCATTCGCATCCAACATATTATCGCGGGGAATACGGACATTATCAAAACCAATACTTGCGTTGTCTACTCCGTTGACCCCAATTTTATAGCCCATGTCCCAGACTGTAACGCCGGGTAAAACATTCATATTTTCATCCCGGATGCGGACCAAAAAGCCATGAATACCTTCATTTTCTCCTTTGTTCATCAACTGCGCAAAGACCACCACATAATGAGCGTGGATAGCACCATTGGTAATCCAGTATTTGCGTGCAGCGACCTCCGGAGTATGAATGACAAATTCTTTGGTTTCTGCATCATAAGTAGCCGTGGTTTTCATTTCCACTGCATTATTGCCGTATCCCAATTCCGTAAGGCCAAAGCAGCCTACAGATTGCAAGCTATCGATACTGTCCAGTAATATATCGTGGTGCTTTTTTGTCCCGAGTTTGAGTATCGTACCACCAAAGAGATTAAACTGAACGGTCATTTTGGTCGCCACCGAGCCATCCATCATGCCTACGGCTTCGTGGACAGAAAAAATACGATGCGGATTGTTTTTAAAATCCAGCACTGAGATCATTTTATGGTCACAGACCTTCTGCAAACGTTTTAATGCAAGTTCTCTTTCTTCAGCCAAGGGAATATTAAACCGGGGTGTAAATAATTCATCTTTAAACAATTCTCTGAGTTGAGAACGTGTTTCATGGTTGTCGTGTTCGAGAAGTGCCTGCATGGCGGTGATGTCAAAATTCATTGTATCCGGGTGATTATCACCTCCTCAAAGAAAGTCTTTTCTTATTGAGAAGGAATGTAGTAAACAAAAAACTATCCTTCACAATATAGAAAAAAAAGGATTTAAAATAGTAAAATGAAAAATTCTCCTTAACAAACAGCTGATTTTTATGAAAAGAGTCAATAATTTAAAAAAAACAATAATTCTACTACACATTGATAACCAAGAAATACAAGAAGATAATTAATACTTTCCATTGATTTGCTTAAATGTTTTGGCACGATAATTTAACTTCTCAAAAAAAACATCTTAAATAAGATGGATTGGTTTTATGATTAATTTTATATTTATTGATTAAAAAAACCAATACGAAACGACTAATGAAAAAAGATTTAATCTATTCAACTTCTCAAAACATAATTTTACCATGAAAAAAAACACCATACTACTATTCATATTTATGCTTAGCTTATCAATGACAAGCACTACTTTTGCTCAAAATAACCAATGGTCAAGTTCCGATAAATTCAGAAACTGCATGACCACTATGCAATCGACAAACGACGAACAAACACGTCTTAGTTTTGCAATGCAATACTTTTTGACTGAACACTGTACTATTTTACAACTCCAGGATGCTTGTTATTATTTATTCAGCGATCAAAAAAAATATGAACTATGTCTAGCTGCTTATCCCAACATTTTAGATAAAGATAATTTTTATAAAATATACGATTCTTTTTCAGCCTTTTCTCAGGCAATAAGACTCTATCACAATACACAGGCTAACGATCAATATGTTAGTTTACAGAATGATTATCAAATCAACACAGAACAAGACAATAAAGCATTATTTGATTTATTCATTCAGAAAGGAGATATTTTATTGTCTAACAATCAATTTGATGAAGCCATTGCCTTTTATACCCAAGCGCAAGAACTAAAACCCAACGATCAAATCCCTCCCTTAAAAATTTCAGAAGCCAATCAAATTAAAACACAGCTGGCCAATGTTATAGTTCAGGAACAACAATTAAACAATCAGTTTAATAATTTGATTCAACAAGGAGATGTCCAATTAGCCTCTAATCAGGTAGAACAGGCGATTACTTTCTACGAACAAGCGATGCAGCTAAAGCCAGCCGACCCAACAGCTTATCAACGAATAAAAGAAGCTAACAACTGGCAGAAAGACCTCAGTAATATGATCGAGGCAGAAAACCAAAAGCAGAAAGAATTTGATTTTTTGATTCAAAAAGGAGAAATTTTAGTCTCCTCCTCAAAATTTGATGAAGCCATCGCTGCTTATCAACAAGCTTCAGCAATCTTTCCTAATAATCAAACGCCTTACATCAAGATTGACGAAGCCAACAGAAGCAAACTTGCCCTTGCTAATGCCTCTGCGATATGCACAACGAATGATGTTGAATTTAAGCGTATGAAAACCAGTATTGAAGATGCAACCTTTAGTGACAAACAAGCAAAATTAGCGAAAGTGTATATTCAGAAAAAATGCTTTTCTATTGAACAACTAAAAGAAATTGTTGAGATATTTAACATGGATGATGACAAATTGGATATGATTCAATATTCTTACAATTTTTCTAATGCCCCCCATCGATTTAACGAATTTAAAAGCATACTTACTTTTCCGAGCACCAAAAGTAAATTAGATGAATTTCTAATTAACCGACAATAATACAACCTGACACTAAAATACGAACAGGAAGTCAAGCATTTGGCTTCCTGTTTTTTAATTATCGGGGATCTTAGATAAATCGAAAAGCTTCAATCGGTAGAAAATAACAATCAACAAAACAGAAGCAAAAGCTAATTTATGTCAGTAAGCATTAAAACATTATTCAGAAGAATTAAAGCTAATTAACTCACCTTTAATCAATTATTTAATTAACTTAATGAAGTTAAAATTTTTTTAATCTCAAAAACACCAAAGATGAAAACCACAAATTACATTATTGCAGAAAAAACAGACCTAAACGAAGGCTTTTCAAGCGGAACAGTCACGAAAGCATTTTTATTAATGACTAAGAGTTATCTTTTTTTTATTCCCTTTCACAGTATTGGTCAGTCAGGGATGACCATGCAAAACACCACCTATAATAATGCTGCTGACCTCATCATAGCCTTAAAAAATAAGCTTGCTAATGAAGATATAAGCGAAGTGGAGGCAGATTTA
>CAJQOX010000017.1 GCA_905480075.1 uncultured Aureispira sp.
CATGGTAATATGCCCGGTTTTATCTACACTTTTGACTATTCTCCTCTTAGTGATTTTCAAGCATTGCCTGCAGATATGGGTATCAAACTGTATCCCAATCCTAATAATGGCGTGTTTTTCATAGAAACAGCAGGGGGTGCAGCGGAGTATACTGACCTTCAGATATTCAATCTTCAGGGCCAATTGATACATCAGCAGTCTATTCAAAGCAATAAAGCGACCCTGCAATTGGCCGCATTGCCCAAAGGCATGTATGTCTTGAAACTGATTGCTGACAAAGGATTCGACAGCCTCTCATTTGTAGTTAAATAGTAAGCAAAAGACCTTATCCATAAAAGAAGGCCTGTATTATTACAGGCCTTCTTTTATTATGTAAGGATCCTTCATTGACCTGGAATATCAGTTTGTCGGCTTTTGCCCTCGGGCTGAAATACCTGCTTTTAAAATGATCCATTTTGTTGGATGCAAAGCCGTCAGGTTCTGCTTGCCTATGCATTGCTGTTGCGGTGCAGACAGGAACCGTCAGCCCTGTTTTTGAAGTTGATATGAAGGTGCTTTTGGACTCTTATGTAGTGTAGGAGAAATTTATTTAACCGCTACTTCCAATATTCAAAAATATTTTTCCTGATTCGCCATCTTTCTTTCCATTCATTTTTAGTAATATTGTTTTCAAAATTCTGACATTTTACCAATTACTAAATTTAATATTAATAATATGTACGATATAATAGGCGATATCCACGGCTATGCGTATGAGTTGCTGCGGTTGCTCAACCACCTGGGGTATGTGTATGAAAAAAAAGAAAAAGATAATTATACCTTTAGTCATCCCGAAGGCCGTCAGGTCATCTTTGTCGGAGATTATATCGATCGTGGTCCTCAAAATGTGCAGGTGTATAAGCTGGTTCGGAACATGGTGCATTACGGCAATGCGATTGCACTGATGGGCAATCATGAGTTCAACTTCGTCTGCTACCACGAAAGGGATACAAAAAACGGAGGGTATTTACGTCGGCACCACCTGAAAAACTATAAACAAATTGAAGAAACATTGTTGGATATCAACAGGAATAAACAAAAAGACCTGCTTGGTGAAATGCTCGAATGGTTTAAGGGGCTGCCCCTGTGGTTTGAAAATGATGATTTCCGGGTAGTTCATGCTTCCTGGGACGAAGGAATTATTGAGGGACTTAATAAATCCTGGCAAGGAAATCGTATCCCAAAAGATGCCTGGAGTGAATGTGTTGTAGATTATAACAGCAAAAAAAAGGGAGCTTTTTATGAGGCGGTTGAGGTTATTCTGAAAGGCAGAGAAATTGAAATACCCGGGGATAAAAAACTTTCGGATGCAGATGGAAATCTCAGAAAAAATTTCAGGGTAAAGTGGTGGGAAGAGGTAAAGGGCATGCCTTTGTCAAAAGCAGCAGTAAAACCACTTGTTGTCCCTGAAGACCCGATCATAGAAAATACAGATTTCAAACCCTATGGCCAAGATCAGAAGCCCGTATTTGTAGGTCACTATTGGCTGGAGATCAAAAACGAAAAAGAGAAGAGCCCCAGACTCAGAACCTCTAATGTAGCCTGTCTCGACTACAGTGTTGCCAAAAGAGGCATTTTGGTGGCCTACCGATATTCGGGGGAGCAACAGCTGCAGAACGAGGGATTTGAATTTGTTCTCTGTCCTGAATGGCCTTAAAGGGGAGGGGCCAAGTGACACTATCGCTTAACACTTGAACCAACGGGGGCCTGCGCTGCTTAACAATGAACCAAGGGGGGCAGAATAATCACCTTTTATCCCATCTATCAAAATCTGTTCATCAAATCATCTGACAATCTTTGCGTCAGCGATGTGCAGTAGTGTGGCCTTTGGCCACAGACCGCAGCAGCTTTTTTGCTGCTGCGGGCCGAGCGTGAGCGAGCTGCGAAACGTAGCGCCCGGACGCCCGACGTTATATTATTAAGTTATAAGTAGATTTAGAGATCGCTTTGCTTTTGGAATTCATTAGATCGCTTCGCTTCGCTTTTGGATTTTAGATTTTTGATTGCTTCGCTTTTGGAATGTGTTGGTGGTGGTGTGTTGTTGTTTCAGGTGCCGGCCTGTTCCTTTGATGCACAGCATCAAGCCTGTGCTGCTTAACAATGAACAAACGGGGATGCATTAATTTTTCAGATAATACTTTTCGATCCGTTTGCGGAGCACTTCAAAGGGATAGGCAGGTAATGTCTGAAGGCCTTTTTTGCAGTGAAAGATCAGCCGGTCTTCTTCCTGTGATACAGAGGTCAGATCCTGCAGATTCAGTTCCCTTTTGGGTCGCAGCCAATAGTTTATCTGCAGACTGCCGGGCATAAACAGGATGGATCGTATTCCAAGTATCTGACTTATCCTGAACAACTGTCTTTCCTGCATACTCTCTTGCACAAAGAAGAAAGCCATGACCGAAAAAAGTCCGCCGACGCCGATCATCAGGAGCAGTTTGCTGAAAGTGGAGTTTTGCCATTCGATGATCAAAGTATAAACAGAAAGGGGAATAAAGGCCGCGGCTGCCGGCAGTAAGAATAGCATAAACAGTGTTCTTAAATATTGTGCTGTTGTCCATGTGAAACGGGGCTTTTCGGGGTGCTGCAGCCAAAAAAGTTGTGTGGAAGATTGTGGTTTATATCTTTTCAGGGGGATTTTGTAGAACTTTGAGAGGGCATCGGTCCTTTCGGGATTGAAGAAGTCGTTCAGTCCGGAAATTTTTTGTGGCCTTCCCTCCTGAACACCATAGAATACATAGCGGGAGGTCAGGGACAAGAGTTTCTTGCGGTGGTACCAAAGCAGGGTAGAATAGTTCATTCTGTATTTCAGGTCCGGAACAAAAAAGTAGCGGCCCTTCAGGATCATTTGCTCAGGAAAAAGTGCCATTTCGCGGTATAAAAAAACCGGCAGATTGCTTTTCCATGCGCTGATAAAGAAGGGCCCGGGCAGGGAAAGTAGTATCAGTAGCCCCATCCAGTTTGTTTCGCTGACTGCAGACATAAAAAACTGTGTTTCTATCAGCCTGTACAAAACCCGGCAGATGGCATAGCACCATGGAATGCTGAAAAGCATAGCCATGCCATAGCTCATATATCGCGTTCCTGCTTTTTTGATCTCTATAATTTTATGCCTTTCCTCTTTCATGCTCTTATCAGTCTGTATCGAAATCGTCAAAATCTGCTGCAAAACCACTGATTTCCTCTTCCTCCATATCCGGTTTTACGATATCGCGATCTTCCGGGTTTTTCATCGTGATATTCATCTCTTTTTTCTGACGGTCTTCCTTCTCTATTTGGTAATAATCCTGCATTAATTCAATAATTTCCCTGCAGACAAAATCGAGGGAAAGCGTAGCGATCAGCTGATCATTTTTCCCTTCATCGCTGATGTAAATGTATTGAAAACGGCCTTCTTTTCTGATGGAAACACGATGGATCTTTCCCCTGATCTTATATTTTTTTCTCAGCTTAGAGCCAGGGCCCAGCCATTGAATTTCGTCTTTTTGCAACTGCAGTTTCAGGCCTGTGAACAAGAGGCTCAGATAGGCACCTATCACAGTAGGAAAAATGGCAGAAATGAGTGCCAGGACGATAAAAATCATCCCGAATTTTAAAATTAACAAAAGGACAAGCATAAAATTAATTGCCGAAAATTCGCTTAGTCCTTTTCCTGTCCAATTGAACAGGATGTAGATTGTCAGGGAAATTAGCACATAAAAATCAATGCTTCTGAAAAAATGATAGAGCATCAATTTTATAAACTCCGCGCTGAAAAAGGAGATACGGCTTTTGCCCGCTTGTTTTTCGTCTAAAATATTTTGCATCTTATTTCAGGCTTATTCTAAAATTTATGTTTCATTTATCTTTTATTTTCATTCTTTGCTTTGCCAGAAAGTTCCTCGTCATATTCAATAATTGCAATGCTTCACTACGATAAGAAAGAGGAATATCTATGACCTGTACTACCCGGCTGTCATAGAGATGAAGAATCAGAAAATCATTATCGGGACTGACTGCCACTTTGTTGATGTCAGATATCGAATGTTCCACTTCCTTATAACCCCAGCTGTGAAATTTATAGCGAACTTTATTATCGACAAAATACAGAAAGCTGTCTCCTCCAACAGGGAAAAATTTCAGCATCATTTTTATCAGTACCAGGCCTGATAAATAGAGAAACATCCAAAGATAAATATATACCTCGTAAATTACACCATACCATACAGCCATAAAAATTAAGGAAAAGGGAACTATTGCAAAGACCAGCAAAATAATAACCGGGGAATAGCCTTTTCCCTGCGATGTAGTAAAAATCGTGAAAGAAGTATCATCGATGGCAGTTTCTATTTCAGAACCCCATTTTCGTACCTTCATATAGTCTCTTTTAAAAGTTCTACCTGATAAAATGTGGCGATCTGTGTCGCCATTTCTTCCGGTTTCAGGCCTGTGAGTGTAAACAGTTCAATCGGTTCTTCCTCCTCAAAATCCAGCCTGAGAGTATAGGAGTCAGGCCATAATCCTGAATATTTGCGCAGCAATGTTACCTTTTTCATGTTCCTTATTTCATATACCTGAGGCAAATATCTGACAAAACGGGGGACTACCTGTATCCTATCTTCCTGCAGTTCAAAATAGTTTATTTTGTTGACTGTTTTGAATGATGAGATAGGCCAGGCATGTTCGGAACCCCAAATTAGCCAGGGCAACATCAGGCAGAACAACATTAGCAACAAAATCCTGCATAGGTCCGGATACTGACTCAAGCAGGAGGACAATGGCAAATTGATCATATACAACACCAATAATGAAGCCCCTATATTAAAAAAAAAGTCGGATATCAGGTCAGGGTTCATTTTTGGGAAACAAACTATTGTGTGGGGTGAATTTTGTTCCATTATTTCATGCTTTTCATCCATTGATGGATATGCTTGTTATTTTTTTAAATATACAGATTAATAATGGTATAAAAAAGGGATATTTACGAAGAGGACATAATGAGCTATGAAAACTACATATGAGTTAACGAAGGGGGGATTAGTAGGAAGTAGAAAGTAGGAAGTAGAAAGTAGAAAGTAAATTTTGCTTTGCAAAATTTTAGCTTGCGCTGCTTAACAATGAACCAACGGGTTTTTTGTGTGGTGTTGGTCCAAGTGACGCTATCGCTTAACACTTGAACCAACGGGGTGAGGCTATCGCTTAACACATGAACCAACGGCAGTGACGCTGTGTTACCCTGATGTGTTTTTATGCATAAGACTACTTCTCGCCTTCCACGAACAATTCTAATTTTCGCAACAATTCTCCAATCATATCCTCAGGTATTTCATCCTCAAAAAGAGTGGTAGTCCATTTTTCATGGCTC
>CAJQOX010000018.1 GCA_905480075.1 uncultured Aureispira sp.
TTAAAAAACATTTGTAATTTTTTATATTAATCAAAAACATTAAATAATCCATTTGATTAAATAATGATTGTAGGATCCCAATGATAAATTAAAGAATTAAAAACTAATAGAATTTTTTATCTCAATAGAGTCAACTGACCTTTAGACTGATAATTTTTATCCTGAAAACCATTGCTAACAGTATAATCCAATCGATACAGATACACTTCTGCCGGCTGCTGATTCCCCATAAAAGTACCATCCCATTTTTCTGATAGCTTTTCAGAATAAAAAACCCGCTGTCCCCAGCGGTTATAAATAGAAAAATGATAGGATGACATAGTACAATTTCCGTCATTCACAGGGTAAAAAAAATCATTTACTCCATCCTGATTGGGCGAAAATGCATCCGGCATCATGATATTGCAAACTCTGCAATCCATAAATCCTACAAGAACAGAATCGGAATCCTGACAAGAGTTGATAGTGCTTGTTACAGAAAACATACCCGGGTCAGACACCTCAAAAGTGGCATTTGTTGAATTATCCTGCCAGACATAGGTGGCATTTTGTTGAAAAACATTCAACAACAAAGTGGTAGAGTCACAAATAATGGTATCCGCACCAAGATTTAAAAGAGGAAGTGGAATGATTGAAATTGATTGGGTATCTGAATAGGAAAACCCGTTTTGATATACTGTCAGTACTACTTCGAAAACACCTGTATCTGAGAAGATATGCATAGGGTTTGTTAAAGAAGAACGGTTGGATGTCCCTGAATTGATATCCCCGAAATTCCATTGCATAGAGTCTGTTGTTCCTCCTGAAAAGCTGAACTGTGTGGCATCTCCTGAGCAAAAATTCATGGCAGAGAATTCAAAACAATTTACAAAGCCAATATTTATGGAATCTTCCGAAGAACATCCATCAAGGGTTACAGTAAGCGAATAGTTGCCGGTTGTATTTACGTTATATGAACTACTCACTGATGAATCCTGCCACAGATAGCTGGCATTGGTAATACCGGGAGAAAGAAGAATAAAGGCTGAATCACATAAGAGTGTATCGCTCCCCAAATCAAAGACAGGTATTGAAAAAATATTTACAGTCAGAGAATCTTCGTAAGAATTTCCGTTCTTAAATACAGTCAGAACAACATTAAAAGAACCTGTATCAGAGAAAACATGTCCGGGGCCTGTCAATATTGAAGAATTTGAAAGACCTGAATTCGGATCTCCAAAATCCCATACAATAGAATCAGCTATAAACCCTGAGTAGTTGAATTGAGTGGAGTCGCCTTCACAAAAATAGCTGGAAGTAAAGCTGATATTAAAAGAAAGCTTAACAAAAGAAGGAAGGGCTAATTTACAGGTTTGGCCACCAAGACTGACCACACCCTCCTGCAAATCACAGGCAAGACCAAGGCTGTCGGGTTCATTAATTACACTTAATGTAGAATCCAAAAAATCAGCAATGTATATTTTTCCGTCCGGGGCAAGCTGAAGACCATAATGAAGCCTTGAAGTACTATCAAGTTCAAGCCTGGAATTAATAATATTCTGATTGCTTCCTGCAAGCAGGTTGACCTGATATATGGAAGAATGAAAGGTACTTTGTTCTGAATAATAAAGTAAATCTCCGGAAGGGGAAAACTCTATTCCAAAAGGCCCGAGCGTATTGGGCGGGTCCTTGGAAGGGATAGTAAGTTTATAGCTTATCTGGCCTGTTGAATTATCAAAATCGTATAATTCGATATTGAGGTTTCTGTTTGTTACTGCAAGAAAACTACCGTCGGGTGATGTTTTCACACAGCCGATTGACTGAGAACCTGAAACAACAGCACCTCCTGTACTTTGAACTGACGTAGCGGAGACTCCTGAAGAAGATACTTGAAAAGCAAAAAAATCATTGTCCTGAGATTTTTTTGATATCACCCAGTAATCAGTGCCGTTATTATGTAAGACCGCTGTCAGGTGTTCATTGACAGTAGTAATTAAATTGACATTTTTCACACTGTTAACATCACCATTTCCACTGTTCAGGTTCATATTCACTTCTGAATAATGTAAGCCTGCAGAGGAAGAAATTCCAACGGTAAAAATATAATATATATTTGAACTGGAGGGTTTGGTGACTATAATAGCAGATTGGGAACTTGAGTTGTTACCGAGCAGACCTGTACCATTTGGCATAACAGAATGGGTTCTGTCCCAAACTGTAATTCCGTCGGTATAAAAAAGTAAATTACCATTGATATCCGCAATAGTCGCACAACCTTCCCAGGTATCCAACATACCGTTTGTAAGCGGAACAGGAACTCCTGAATTGAAATCGAGTCCTGCATTTTCTCCAAAATACCAGATGTTGTGTTCCTTCTGTGCATTGAGTTGGAAACAAAATGTAGTTATAAGCATCAAAAGCATTGTCGTAACAAGGAGAGATTTCATAAAAAAGGGGTATCAATTATCAATCTTTTAAAAGTACAATAAATTGGTAAAAGGAGGGATTAAGTAAGATAATATCTACATTTATGGCCTTGTTAAATGACAAAAAAAGGAAATGCCACAGCATTGGTGACATTTCCTGAAAAATATTTTTTAAAAAGCGGAAATTATTATCCCTCCTCTTCCAGTAAATTATTAAAAAATGCAATAAAGTCATTAACGGACATTGCCCCTTTGTCCCCGTCTTCCTGACCCTGCAGACGTACAGAAACTGTCTGTGCCTCCACATCCTTGCCACCTACAATAATCATAATAGGTACCTTCTTAACTTCAGCGTCTCTTATCTTGCGTTTCAGTGTTTCATTTCTATCATCCATATAGCCTCTGATATCGGCAGCTTCTAGTTGATTTTTTACACTTTCGGCATACTCAATAAACTTATCAGAGATCGGCAGAATAGCATACTGTTCGGGTGTCAACCACAGTGGAAATTTACCGGCAGTATGTTCTATCAGAACTGAGATAAAGCGTTCAAGGGAGCCAAAAGGTGCCCGGTGAATCATCACCGGTCTGTGCGGGGCATTATCGGCACCGATATACTCGAGTTCGAAACGTTCAGGCAGGTTATAATCTACCTGAATAGTTCCTAATTGCCAGGAACGTCCGAGTGCGTCTTTGACCATAAAGTCGAGTTTAGGCCCGTAAAAGGCCGCTTCCCCCAATTCAGTCACTGTATTCAGGTCGAGCTTGGATACTGCATTGATAATGGCAGATTCTGCCGCATTCCAGTTTTCGTCCGAACCGATATATTTTTCGGGAGTTTCCGGATCACGTAAAGATATCTGAGCAGTAAAATCTGCAAAGCCCATCTTTTTGAATACCAACAGTGTCAGGTTCAATACAGCAATAAATTCCTCTTCCAATTGGTCAACAGTACAAAACAAATGTGCATCATCCTGTGTAAAGCATCGTACCCTTGAAAGGCCATGCAGTTCACCCGATTGTTCGTAACGGTAAACGGTTCCGAACTCGGCGATACGCAGAGGCAGTTCCTTGTAGGAATGTGGTTTGTGTGCATAGATTTCGCAGTGATGCGGGCAGTTCATCGGCTTGAGGAAGAACTCCTCCCCTTCTTTGGGCGTTTTGATAGGCTGAAAGCTATCTTCGCCGTATTTTTCGTAATGCCCGGAAGTGATGTACAGGTTTTTATGTCCTATATGAGGAGTAGTGACCAGTTGATAGCCTCCTTTGATTTGTTCTTTAGTCAGAAAATCCTGCAATCTGTTGCGCAGGGCAGTACCTTTTGGCAACCAAATTGGAAGACCTGCACCAACTTTCTCAGAAAACATGAACAACTCCAGTTCCTTTCCCAGTTTGCGGTGGTCCCGTTTTTTGGCTTCTTCCACCATAGCAAGGTAATGCTTGAGTTCCTTGGCCTTTGGAAAAGTGATGCCATACACACGTGTCATCCGGGCATTTTCTTCATTGTTTTGCCAGTAGGATCCGGATAGTTTTGTGAGCTTGATGGCTTTGATAACCCCTGTGTTAGGGATGTGTGGTCCACGGCAGAGGTCCGTAAAATTTCCTTGTTTATACAAAGTAATAGAGCCATCTTCCAGCTTTTCCAGCAATTCGAGCTTGTACTCATCCCCTTTGTTCTCGAAATACTGTATCGCATCGGCTTTTGAGATAGGTTCCCGGATAAAATCATTTTTCTGACGGGCCAATTCGAGCATTTTCTTTTCGATGGCTTCAAACTCATTGCTTGACAGGCTTCTGTCGCCCAGGTCGATGTCATAATAAAAGCCATTTTCCAGAGAAGGACCCGCACCGAATTTTACTCCCGGATACATAGCTTCGAGGGCTTCGGCCATCAGGTGGGCCGAAGAATGCCAAAAAGTAGCTTTGCCATCATCATCGCGGAAGGTCAGCAATTGCACTTTTGCATCTGTAGAGATCGGGCGTGTTGCGTCCCATACTTCACCATTTACTTTGGCAGCAATAACGTTTCTTGCGAGACCTTCGCTGATAGACTTAGCGATATCCAATCCGGAAACTCCTGAGTCATACTTACGAACGCTGCCATCAGGAAGAGTAATGTTAATCATAATCAATAATTAATTTTTTAATCAGAAAATCAAATAATCCGCTGATTACAAGTAAAGAATAATCAGTCCCATTCGCCAAATACAAACATGGTTTCAGCAACTAAAATTTAAAAATCCAAAAATAGATAAAAATATATTAGAGAACCATTTTAAGCAGACAATAATTCAATTAAGATGTTTTTTTTTCATAAATTGAACAAAGTATCTTAGAAAATAAAAATTGTAAAAGATGAAAGCATTAAGTCTGATCATTATTATGATATCTTCCTTTTGCCTTTCCATAAAAGCTCAGGACACTTCGACAGAAAAAAAAGATGGACAGCAATTATCTGAATTGTTGAAAAGTGACTATAATAAATTTTTCAACCTGGAAGAGAAATCCAGAGAAAAAGCAGGAGAGAACAGCAAAATACACTACAAAACTGGTGGTTTTCAGGAATTTGTGGATATTTATATTAGCATAGACAAAAGCGAAAAAATTATTGGAGCAGAACTAAAGGTGAAGCGGGAATGGATGAAAGGGGCTAACCTGGGTTTTGCCAAAGATGTCGTCAAAAGTTTTATTGGGGAATTTGCCCATGACAAGAAGCATTCAAAGCCTTTGGTGGACAAAATCTGGCAATTTGGCAATGATGAGGAACCTGAATTGAAGGATATTAACCTGACAGGCTGTTTTAATGTATTTATAGGCAAAACTATGGGATTTAGTTACGAACAGGATGGGCAGATGATGAAATATAATAATCTGAAATTGGATGGCGGGGGTTATGTTTTTGCGGTGAATTTAATGAAAGTCTGAACATGAATCTCCCCTAGGCAATATTGCTACATTCTTTTATTCCAAAAAACAACTTTTAAACCAGGATAAACCCCCTTAGGCATATTTAAAAATAATGATTGATTACAATTTGCTTGATTTCAGTTATAGCGTTAATGATGCCGCGCTTGTTCTTCCAATGGCACTCTCATTATTTGGGTTTGTTTTTTATTGGTTTGCTGCACATTCCAAAGGATTAAAAAGTTATGCTTTTAACCATTATTCTAAGGACTTTTCACCTGCTGTAATCTTTTTTGCCGGTAAAATCGGAGGATTTTTTTTTATGGGCTTAATTCCTTTATGCCTTTGTTTGGTCTTCTTACCCTATGGTTTAAGTGATTATGGAATTTGTTTCAAATCATCCACACTACTTTTTTCAATAATTTGGATAGTATCTTTGGCTTTAATTTTAATTCCTCTTGCTGCGTCGAATGCCTCAAACAAGGAACATCTGAAAAATTATCCGCAGATAAGATCTCAGAAGTGGACACCCGCTATTATCGGAATGAATGTATCAGGCTGGTTTCTTTATTTATTAGCTTATGAAATTTTATTCAGGGCAATATTACTGATACCAATCTTTAATATTCTTGGTCTGTGGCCTGCAATCGCAATAAACACAATTATGTATTCTGCCAGTCATATACCAAAAGGATTAGGAGAAACGCTTGGAGCTATTCCTTTTGGAATCGTCTTGTGTTTACTTACATTAAGTTCTCACACTATATGGATTGCTTTTTTTGTTCATTATTTGATGGCTTTGAGTAATAGCTTTTTTGCATTTCGTCATCAACCCGATATGTACTTGGAACGTCAGAAGATAAATTTGAAATAAAATAGTCTGAAATTCAATACTATTTTTAGTAATAAATTAATATCGTGTAGTGAATTAAAAGGGATTTTATTAGTTTTGCAGGCAAAAAAAATCTAAGTCATAAACAAAAAACACAATGCGTATAGAATCTGATATCAAACTGGGTTTCAAGGACGTTATGTTCCGCCCCAAGCGTTCCACATTAAAATCCCGTTCTGAAGTATCACTTAACAGAGAATTCTCTTTTTTACACAGCAATAATAAATGGGAAGGCGTTCCTATCATTGCTGCCAATATGGATACAGTCGGAACTTTTGAAATTTCAAAATCTCTATATAAATCAGGTTTGATAACAGCAATTCATAAACATTATTCTGTAAAGGAATGGGCTGATTTCATGTCCTCTGCCCCCGAAGACATTATCAATCACATTGCAGTAAGTACAGGTACCGGAAAAAACGATTCTGAAAAACTTAATTTTCTATTAAGCAAACACCCGCAGCTCAAATTCATCTGCATAGATGTAGCTAACGGATACTCACAGCATTTTGTGGATTTTGTAAAGGCTACCAGAGAAAGACATCCTGAAAAGGTAATAATGGCCGGAAATGTGGTTACCGGAGAGATGGTAGAAGAACTTCTTCTCTCTGGTGCAGATATTATCAAAGTAGGCATAGGGCCAGGTTCGGTTTGTACAACGCGAGTCAAAACTGGTGTAGGTTATCCACAACTTTCGGCCGTAATTGAGTGTGCTGATGCCGCGCATGGATTGGGAGGGCAAATTATCTCCGATGGCGGCTGCAAAATACCGGGGGATATTGCCAAGGCTTTTGGAGGAGGTGCTGATTTTGTAATGCTAGGTGGCATGTTGGCCGGACATGATGAAAGTGGAGGAGACACGGTTGAAGAAGATGGCAGCAAGTTCAAACTCTTTTATGGAATGAGTTCCGAGACGGCGATGGACAAACATTCCGGTGGCGTGGCCAATTATCGTGCCTCGGAGGGAAAAACGGTGAAAATTCCTTATCGCGGGCCGGTCATGGCAACTATTCAGGATATATTGGGTTCTTTGCGTTCTACCTGTACTTATGTTGGGGCACGAAGGCTTAAAGGATTATCGAAACGTACCACCTTCATAAGGGTACAGGAACAACAGAATCAAGTTTTCGGATAAAATCAGGCGGACCGTTTTATCATAGAACTAAGCAGCAGTCCAAGACCGCCACACAGGAGTACAATAATGACTATAAGGTCAAATGCGGACATGTACTGCAAACTGAAATGCGTATTCATCAATACACCAAGTATTAATGCTACTATCGAACCTGCTGAAATCAGCCAACCCAATGGATTTTTTGCATTATAAAAAAGAATAGCTACACCAAACATAAGGACGATAAGAATGGAACCGGAAGTTACCCCAAAACCACCGACATGATACAAAGAGTGACGACCACCGGAAAACATATTACCGATATCTACACGGATGGAATTAAGCATCAGATACAATCCACCAACAAACATAAAAAAACCAAGAATAAAACGCCCCATACTTGTTCCCATGGCAATATTATTATTTTGAAGAAATACATTTATTTACAATAATACAAAAAAAATCTCTGAGCTCTATTTTTTGTAATTCAATTCTTTGTATTATCTTGGAAAGCAATTTTAAAATTACTCAGATCAATATTTAATTATTTATAAGAATATTAAAATTAACAGAATAAAAATGTGTGAACAGATAAAATCATTCGAAGAATATCATAAAGTATATAAAGAAAGTGTGGACAATCCCGAAGCATTCTGGGGCAGACAAGCAGAGACCTTTAGCTGGCGAAAAAAATGGGACACGGTAGTAGAATGGGATTTCAGAAAACCTGATGTTAGATGGTTTGTTGGAGGCAAAATGAATATTACAGAAAATTGCCTTGACAGACACCTCGAAACAAAGGGAGATAAGACGGCTATTCTGTGGGAACCAAATGAACCGGGGGAAGGACCTAAAAAATACACCTATAAGGAATTGCATGCTGAAGTCTGTAAATTTGCCAATGTATTGAAAGCAAACGGCATCAAAAAGGGCGACAGAGTATGTTTTTATATGCCGATGGTAGCAGAACTCGCGGTTGCTGTATTGGCCTGTGCAAGGGTTGGTGCTGTACATTCAGTAGTCTTTGCCGGATTTTCTGCCAAAGCATTGGCTGACCGGGTTATCGATGCACAGGCAAAAATGATCATCACTTCCGACGGCAATTACAGAGGCAAGAAAAACATTCCTGTAAAGGAAGTGGTCGATGCAGCGATGGACATGGGTTGTGATTCTGTGGAAACTGTAATTGTTTACCAACGTACGATGTTTGATGTGAACATGGTGGAAGGCCGCGATAAATGGTGGCATGAAGAGATGAAAGGAAAAAGCAGTGAATGTGAAGCCGAAGAGATGGATTCTGAGGATATGTTGTTCATTTTATATACCTCCGGGTCTACCGGAAAACCCAAGGGCGTGGTACATACCTGTGGTGGCTATATGGTGTACACCACCTACTCCTTCAAG
>CAJQOX010000019.1 GCA_905480075.1 uncultured Aureispira sp.
GCAACCTTTGGTAAAGACTTTTGCAGAACCGTTGTGTTCCGCTGCAGTAAACTTATGTAAGGCCAGCATTTTTTCCACCTCCTCATAATATGGGCTGAGTGTCTGCATATTAAAAAAATCAATCCCTGTTTGCTTATTCCAGTCCCTGAAGACAAAATCATCGAAACGGTCCTGCAGTGCCTGATTGACCACGGTACCTCCGCCAACACATTTACCTCTCAGAAAGGCCATTCGTGCATCTTTACTCAGTTCAATTCCGCCTCCCCAATACAGTTGAGTGGAACCGTCCGCTTCGTTTTCCGGGAAGGTATCCTTCCGGAAAAACTTTCCTGCTTCGAGCAAGAGGACTTCCTTTCCTGCCTTTGCCAGATGATAGGCCAAAACACCTCCCGAGGCGCCGGAACCGATGATGATGTATTCGTATTTTTTCATTTGGACTATTTGGATTTAACTGATTTTAATGATAAAAAAGACGGATAATCAAAGTTTCTCCTTATTCCCAAGAGAATCCATTTTCATACCGGAAGAGGCAAATTTCAGCCACTTTTTGGATTTCATAAAGAAGGCTCGCATCAGGTCGGTCATTGTATTATATTTGGTAGCAGACTGCGGATACCAATGCGGGTCAATCAGTTTCGATTGCTTATCGAGGATTACTGCCTTTACATTGCAGAAACCTTCGAGACCATAGCTTCCTTTAATTCTGCCAAAGCCCGAATCCTTAGTCCCTCCGAAGGGCAGTGCATGATTTCCTTCGGTCAGCATCACATTGTTGACTGACACATTTCCGGTTTTAAGTTTACGGGCTACCCTCAGGGCTCTTTTGAGATCTTTTGACCAAACCGAAGCACTCAGGCCATAAACAGAATCATTGGCCAGTTCAATTACCTCCTCTTCATTTGAAAATTTCATTATCGGCAACAGCGGTCCGAAGCTTTCCTCCTGCATCATCAACATATCGTGGGTAACACCACTGAGGATGGTGGGTTGAAAAAACTGAGTATTTTCTACCGCTTTACCTCCACATTCTATTTTTGCGCCCTTGCTTACAGCATCATCAATATGTTTGTTAATAATATCTATCTGAGCCGGCACGGTGATATAACCGAGGTCGAATTCCTTTCCGGAATTTGCCTCCGCTTTATCTTCAGGGAAGCGCAAGGCGGCCGTCAGTCTGATAACTTCCTTCATCAAATCATCATAGACAGCAGAATGAACATAAGCCCTTTCCACAGAGGTACAGGATTGTCCTGCATTAGTAAAAGCTCCCCATACAAGCCCATTGGCAGTTCTCGAGATATTTACATCATCAAAAACGATTGCCGGGTCATTACCACCGAGCTCGAGTTCAACGGGAATAAGTTGAGAAGCAGCCTGTGCCATTATTTTTTTGCCGGTGGCAACCGAACCTGTAAAATGAATTTTGTCGGGTCGACCATCTAACAACTGCCCTCCAACCCTACCATCTCCGTAAACAACCTGAATGGCATTTTCCGGAAAGCCACAGGCAGTACACAATGCTTCAAACACTCCTTTCAGGGGCGTATATTCCGAAGGTTTTATGATACAGGCATTCCCGGTCAGAAAAGCAGACATCGCCGGCATAAACATCTGATAAAGCGGGTAGTTCCAGGGAGTAATAACCAGTATTGTCCCAAGCGGAGATAAGAGTACCTTGGATTGTTTGCCCATCATAATAAGGGAAGTATGTTCCTTTCTGTCGGCGAGTAATTTGGGTGTTGCCTTGCGGTAATAATCTACAAAATCACCTATAGAGAAAACCTCATTGCTCAGGGCATCAAAGCGGGTTTTGCCGGTTTCTCTGCAGATCTGATCAACCAGTTTTTCCTGATTGTCCATAACATAATCGTTTGCTTTGAGCAAAAGATCTATTCGTTGCTGAATAGAGAGTTTTTCAATTTCTTTTTGGGCGTTTTCAGCTTTTTTGTAATAAGCCGCAACATCAATATCTTTAGCAATATCTTCAGGGGATTTTTCCATTCTTAAATTATTTAATTGAAATAATACCGGAAATGTAGGTATTAAACAACAAAAATTAAATAAACAGTTAATGTATTTATAAAGGTAGGCTATTTTAGAATATTATACAAGAATTGGTAACTGAAAGTTAAGTTATGAATTGTGAATTATAAAATTGGTAATTTTAGTACAGATATATTAAATTTTGAAAGTGTAGACTTTTGGAATGGTGGACCTTTTGGAAAATAAGGGAATAAAATTAGGTCCGGAGCAAGAAAATAAAAAAAATCATTTATATTGTGCACTTGCAGTAAAAGAAAAAAATGTCCATTCTACCACAACAACCTGAAGTGAATCTGGCCTTAAAGCCTGAGAACATTATCAATACGATCTCTGAACTGGAGAAACGTATTGAAGACCGGTTTCCGGAATCAAGTTTGCGAAAGACCTGTCAGGGTTTTTTACAGATTGCCGATCAGAGTCACGACAATATAGAATTCATAGGGCGGCCTAATCTGCCTATTCGGTTTTTCACATTGATGGTGATCTCGATGGGTGTCATTGGCATTATATACAGTTTTACACTGGTCAATTTCAGTTTTGGCAGCCTGAATTTTGTGGATGTGGTGACATTGGCTGAAGCTACTATAAATGATTTTGTATTGCTGGGTGCTGCTATTTTCTTTTTAGTTACTATAGAACTTAGGATAAAGCGCGGTAAAGCACTGAAAATTCTTGATCAGCTACGTGGATTAGCACATGTTATAGACATGCATCAGCTGACAAAGGACCCGATAATGGTGGGTATTATCAAACTACAGACCTATAATTCTCCCAAGCGTACTTTCAGCAAATTTGAGCTGCAGCGCTACCTCGATTATTGTTCTGAGATGTTGTCGCTGATAGGAAAGGTGGCTGCCTTGTATTCACAGAGTCTGCCCGATGATGTTATAGTGGGTGCAGTAAATGAGATCGAGTCCCTG
>CAJQOX010000020.1 GCA_905480075.1 uncultured Aureispira sp.
CGAAAAATATGACTACAGAACTTCTAAATCATTGGGGTTAATGCTCGTACACAGATTATCACGACAATTAGGAGGGAAGGCAGAGCGAATATCAGGTAAGAAAGGAACCCATTATTTAATACTTTTCAGGGAAGTGTAAATTTTGAAATAAAAAAGCGACTCAAGTTAAAATATATTCTTTAAATCCAATTAATTTAATTTTCTCAAAATGTATTAAAGTAAATTACCTCGGTTTAAAAGTGTTATCTTAATCCCATAATTATAAAATAAAGAAAAAAACAATTAATTTTATGTAAATTAAAATTAATTTATACTATTTAATTGAAAAAAAGCAATATAAAATTAGTAGAAAAGCTAGGTGTAATAGCATCTACACTTTCTTTAATAACAGACTTGGAAACTCTTTCTATTTCTGTAAACAGGATAGTTGAATCTATAGTAAATGTAGAATATACCGGGCTTTACTTTTTGGAAGAGCACACCGAAAAACTAAAGTTATATTATGCAAAAGGATTCAACGAAGAGGAAAGGAAAAAAGCAGAAGAAACAGCTATGATCCGGCATCCAGGTTGGGTAATCAAAAAAAAAGAAATATTATTAATATCTGACACAAAACAGGACAAGAAGGGAAAATCGAAAGACAGTACAAGGAGTTTCGTGGTTCGGTCGCGGATTTGGTTGCCTATTCTCAGTCACAACAAGGCTGTGGGGGCATTTGGCCTTGCAAGTATAAAGCCTGATCAATTTTCGGAAGAACATATTTCGTTAATTACATTTGTATGTGAATTAGCAGGGGTAGTCTATAATAACATCTCTTTAAAAAGCAAACAAAACCGATTAAATATAAAAATCCAAAAGGCTAAAAACGAATTTGAGATTTTATTTGAATCGAATCCTGACGCGATTTTAATCCATGACTTTGAAAACATTACAAACATAAACACCGCCTTCCTGAATCTTTTAAACTTCAAAAACAAAGAGGAAGTAATTAACAAAAAAAATTACTTTTTTTTTATAGCGAAGAAATGTTATGAGAGACATAAAATAATATTAGAGAGCAGAAAATCAGAGAAAACCATTTTCATCCCTAAGATTTCATTAATAAATAAAGACAATGAAACTTTTTCAGCCGAAATATACATATCCTCAACTTTACTAGAAGGGAAACTGCATTTTCAATTCACAATCAGAGATATAACCAATAAATTAAAAATTGAAGAACAATTAAAAAAAGAAGAACAAAAATCGTTGATGATGCGTCAGGCGGAACAAGTTCCCGGCATTATTTATCAAAATAAAATTACAAAATCAGGTAAAACAAGTTTCCCCTTTGTCAGTGGCAGGATGAAAGGAATCTTTGATGACAACCTGAATCTTTTTGAAAATATATACCACGAAGATTATATAAGATTTCAAAAGAGTATTCAGGAATCAGAAAAAACAATGAAAGATTGGTCACTTGATTACAGGATACTTCTAAAAAACAACAAGATTCGTTGGTTACGTGGAAACTCCAAGCCTGTATTAATGCCTGACAAGTCTGTTGTTTGGCATGGCTATATTTCTGACATCACAGAGCACAAAAAAGCCGAAAAAGCATTGATTGACAGCCACATGCAAATAAGCACAATGTATAAAAATGCTCCTGAAGCCATCATTATAATTAATACCTATAACCAAATAATAAGATGGAACCCCAAGGCTGAAGAAATTTTGGGATGGTCCGCAGAGGAAGTCTACAATAAAAACGTATATGAATTATTACTCCCAAAAAGCAATAAAACAGCGATTGAAGAAATAATAAAAAAACTGGGACTTCAACCTACACAAAGAAAACAACTTAAAACATTTGAATTATCATGTTTACAAAAAAACGGAGAAGAATTGCCCATTGCAATTTCAAAATCAGGAATGCTTATAAAGGGAAATAAATATAATATTATTTTTATTCGTGATATCACCAAACAAAAAATTAATGAGGAAAAAATCCAGCAATCTTTATCAGAAAAAGAAGTGCTTCTGAAAGAAATTCACCACAGAGTAAAAAATAATATGCAAGTAATCACTGGCTTACTGAGCTTACAATCGGGTTTGGTAAAAAAAGAATCAATCAGATCCTTATTCCTAAGCAGTCAGCGCAGAATACACTCTATGGGAATAGTACATGAGATGTTATATCAATCGGAAGATGTATCAAAGATCAATTTTGGAGTATACCTTAAAGAATTGACAGAAGGCTTGGTTACTGCAATGAAAGGAATTAAAAACAAGGTAGAATTAAATTTAGACTGCGCTGAACTTAATCTGAACCTTGACACGGCTATTCCTTTGGGGCTGATAACAAATGAGTTGGTTACAAACTCATTGAAATATGGTATTATCAAAGATAATCCCGGAAAAATAA
This sequence comes from uncultured Aureispira sp., assembly GCA_905480075.1. Classification (GTDB taxonomy): domain Bacteria; phylum Bacteroidota; class Bacteroidia; order Chitinophagales; family Saprospiraceae; genus Aureispira. Next base: position 2,405 of record CAJQOX010000020.1, read on the forward strand.
ATATAAAGCTCACAAAGCAGAAACACCCTGAATTCAAGTTGGAGATAGGAGATAATGGACCGGGGTTCAACGAAAAACATGATTACCGGACATCAAATTCGCTTGGATTAATGTTAGTCCACAAGCTAGCGCAACAGCTATTGGGAAAAATAGAGCGGGACTATAGTAAAGAAGGAAGTAATTTTGTGTTGACTTTCCGTGAAATACAATAAAAAAAGCATAAAACAAAGAAAAAAAGATGATGAAAATCAGTAAGGGATTCAGTTATTTATCAAAAGTAAACCTGAGTACCGACACAGATACAAATACCTGCATTTCAAAATACAAAAATCAGCTAAAGACGGTACAAGACCTGAATAAAGGGCATAAAATTTTTTTGGACAGCAATATACTTTTGGGTTATTATCAGTTGCCTATGTCAGCCCGTAAGAAGTTTTCTGCTTTTCTTAAAGAGAATAAAGACAGAATTTACCTTTGCGATCAGGTGGGCATTGAATTCAACAGGCACCTGAAACACGTAAAAAAGAACTATCTGGAGAAAGTGGTAATTCCCGGTCCGAATGAAGGACAAAAGGGGGTAAAAGATCAAATCCTAACATTCCTTGAAGACAATGATGATGTTCTTACCGCTTATCCGGGGCTAAAAAAAGCCTTTGAATCCGAGATAATAAACAGTGACCGAATATTAAAATTACAGTTGGAAAGCGCAGAAAAAAAAGCCGCATTTTCTGTAAAACAATTAAGCAAAGAAGAAATAGAAGAAACAGTAAAATTGCTTCATCAACTTCCGAGATTAGAGCTTGAAGAAAAAAAACGGTTGAAAGAAGAATTTGAAGAACAACGGACATTGGCAGAAAATTTCAAACCGGGGGACAAAACATCATCTATAGAATCCTTTATGCACAAACACCCCGAAAAAATATTTCCCGGGATCGGTGACATTAAAAAAAAACCAGGTAATCCTTACGGCGATTATTATATATATCATGAAATACTAAAATGGATTGCCAATAATCCACAAGAGTCTTCCTGTATTTTCATTACAAACGATATAGCAAAGGGAGATTGGCTGGACAGTCAGAAAAAAGCATATATTCACTATCTGGAAAACATGTACCTGAACAGTTCAGACATTTTTTTTATATTACATGGAGAAGAAGTTTTTGGCAAAGTATTGGGCGGTTCCTTTGAACATCTGGTAAGAAGTGAAGAAATCGCCGAAGATTTAATAGAATTAATGTACCGGGACATAAAAAAATCCAGGGAAGATCCTATCACAGCTGTCGGATTACAAAATCTGCTTGAAGAACTATTCCCTTACAGAGAAAAGGTTGAAGAAGAAGATAGCTACTGGAATGAAATCAGTGAAGAGTTAGTAGAAGATTATGATTTCAACAGTATTGCTGAGTTGCGGGACACATTATTGGAAAATTATCATTTGCTGGTAAGAAATGAACTCGAACGCCTATCCTTATACGATCAGTTGGATGCAATGGATACAATTCTGAATATTCTTTATGAATAAGGTCTGATTCAGACGCTTTAATTATAATTAACCCAAACAACGAGTTCTCTTTAGAAGTAATTTACCCGCTTTTTTTATCCTGATGATAATATGCTGTAAATTTACTTAAGCCTGCCATATCAAACCAAAACTAAAAATAAACAATCAAAACAAAATCCCTGCATCACCGTATAACTTAATCCTGTGAACAAAATTTTGAACCTTTACTTTTGAGAAATAATAAAAAAATTCTATTATATGATATATTTTGATTGGAGGATTCAAAGAAAAAATCACCATAATAACAATTCACAAACAGAACGGAGAATAGTAATACCTTTCTCTCTAAATTTTTAACAAAATAATCTATAAACATAAAGTATAGCAGACAAGATGAAAGTATGCATAGCAGAAAAGCCAAGTGTCGCAAAGGAAATTGCAAAAATAGTAGGGGCCGGAGATCGGAGAGACGGTTATTTTGAGGGTAACGGGTATGCAGTCACCTGGACCTTCGGGCATTTCTGCACCTTATACACCCCTGATAATTACGAACCTCGTTGGAAGCATTGGAATCTATCGAGTTTGCCCATGCTTCCTGAGAAATTTGAAACCCGGCTGATAGATAACGGTGGAGTTAAAAAGCAATTCAATGTTATTAAGAAACTATTTAAAACTGCCAAATTAGTGATAAACTGTGGGGATGCCGGGCAGGAGGGAGAACTGATACAGCGTTGGGTCATCAAACAAGCAAATTATACAGGAAAAATACAAAGGTTGTGGATTTCCTCCTTAACTCCTGAGGCCATAAAAGATGGTTTCAAGAACCTGAAAGATGCATCCGATTATGACAATCTGTATTATGCCGGCAGTTCAAGGGCAATAGGTGATTGGTTGCTGGGAATGAATGCCACAAGGTTATTTACCTTACGTTACGGTGGATACAAACAGGTTTTGTCAATTGGTCGGGTACAAACTCCTACCCTTGCAATGCTGGTGAATCGATATAATGACATAGAAAATTTCAGACCGGAACCTTATTGGGAATTGCAGACACTTTACAGAGAAATTCAATTCAATTGTACAGAAGGAAAATTCAAGAAGAAAGAAGACGGAGAGGCACTTTTCAGAAAGGTAGAGAATAAGCCTTTCTATATTACAGGAGTGAGCAGAAAAAACGGAAAGGAATACCCTCCCAAGCTTTTTGACCTGACAAGCCTTCAGGTTTTCTGCAACAACAAATTTGGATATACTGCAGACAGTACCCTGAAAATAATACAAAAACTATATGAAAAAAAACTGGTCACTTATCCCAGGGTAGATACTACTTTTCTTCCAGAAGATGTATATCCTAAAATACCGGGTATTCTAAAAAAACTAAGTAATTACAGTAGTCTGACTCAGCCTTTACTGACTCAGAAAATCAGAAAATCTAAAAAAGTTTTCAACGATAAAAAAGTTACAGACCACCATGCAATTATCCCTACGGGATATCAGCAAAATGGCTTACCAACGAATGAACAGTTGGTCTATGACATCATTACCCGTCGTTTTATCGCTGTATTTTATCCTGAATGTAAGGTGGCCAATACAACGGTACTTGGAGAAGTGGAAAAAGTAAAATTCAAAACAACCGGCAAACAAATCCTGGATCCGGGATGGAGGGTATGTTTTCCAAAAACCAAAAACAGCAATAAAAAAGATGAGGAAAAAGTGTTGCCCGCCTTTGTAAAAGGAGAAAATGGTCCACATCAACCCTCTTTTGTTGAAAAACAAACCAAACCTCCCAAAATGCATACGGAAGCATCTTTGTTACGTGCAATGGAAACGGCAGGCAAACAGGTTGATGATGAAGAATTGAGGGACCTGATGAAAGCAAATGGCATTGGCCGGCCTTCAACCCGGGCAAATATTATAGAAACGCTGCACAGGAGAAAATATATACAGCGCCGAAAAAAACAACTCATCCCTACTATTACAGGATTACAGTTGATTGATACTATTCAAAATGACTTACTGAAATCTGCAGAACTTACCGGGCAATGGGAAAGACAGTTAAAAGAAATAGAATTGGGGAATTATAATGCGGGACTATTTATTAAAGAAATGAAAAAAATGGTCAGTCAGTTGGTCAAAGAGGTAAAGGAATCCAAACAGATTAAAAAAATAGGCCCGCCTGCTGACCCTCCGAAATTATCAAAAACTAAGTCCACAAAAAAAGATAAGAAAAATATAATTAATTATTCCTGCCCGAAATGTGCCTCCGGAATGTTGCTAAAAGGAAAATCCAGTTATGGTTGCAGCAGATGGAAAGAAGGCTGCAGTTTCAGAATCCCCTTTAGTTTTATGGATAAGAAAATATCTGATAATCAAATCCTAAGACTATTAGATAAAGGATCCACTGTGAACCTGAAAGGTTTCAAAAAAGATAATATTAAACTGAACGGTCAAATTGTATTTAATCAATCTCATGAATTAGAACTTAAGGAAAACAAAGAGAATTCATCAAAAACAGACATCATCTCCTGTCCTAAATGTAAAAAAGGGACTGTTTTAAGAGGTCAGAAGGCCTATGGATGCAGCCGTTGGAAAGAAGGCTGTGAATTCAGATATGCTTTTGATAAAATCAGAAATGAGGCGGCAGGAAGGGAATTAACTAAAGAACTGGTCTTGTCTATAATCAAAAATGGTTAATCAGGAATTAAGGAATAGATGGCTTTAGCAAATAAAAAAATGTATAAATTTTGCAATAAAAAAAACTTAGAGTATATTTGCAATCGCTTCAGACAAGAAGAAAAGTTTGCCAGGCCCCGGTGGCGGAATTGGTAGACGCGCTGGATTCAAAATCCAGTTCTCGCAAGGGAGTGGGGGTTCGATTCCCCCCCGGGGCACTTAAAGCTTCAGTTCAGAAATGGATTGGAGCTTTTTTAATATCATAGCTACAATGAACGCCTGCCCTTCCAATTAAAACCTTTAGTCAAATTCCCTGCTGTTCCAACCCATACGATATACCACCAATGAAAAAAAAGAGCAGGTAGGAAAGACCACATCAACTCCTGCCTTTTGAAAAAACTTGACATCATCCCAAGAAAAAAGAAATCAGCAAGCGCCTTGACCAGAAATTTCAACATGAAAAGCGAGAACAAGCCGGGATAGAAAAACATGAGAATACAATCAAAACACATTGACAGACAAAGTAACCATACTATAGCCAACATAGTTTTAATCTGCCATCCTGAATAAGCCTCTGACTTGGAAGTCCAACGCAGTCTTTGTTGAATAAACCTGCTGACGGATGGTTGCGCACAGGTAAGGGTCTTAGAATTGAGATTTTTAATATAGCCGACCTTTCCGGGAAAATGTTCCGCAATTTTCTGCATCAGAAGCATATCGTCGCCTGAGGCAAGATGGGTGTTCCCTGCAAATCCGTTGACATCAATAAAAGCCTGTCTTTCATAGGCGAGATTGGCCCCGTTACACATATTCATAAAGCCTCCTCGGATACCTGCTGCAGAAACAGCCATCATACCCATAAAATCAAGAGACTGAAATTTTTCGAAAATAGTTTTTTCCTTATGAAAGAGCACAGGGGCTGCAATAAATTTATAATTATTATACTGATAGAAACTGCTGAGGTTTAAAAGCCAATCCTTATTGACAATACAATCGGCATCTGTAGATACAATTAATTTACCGGACGCCTTATTAACACCATAATTTATAGCATTTTTTTTACCTTCAAGACCCGCCGGAAGATTAAGAAGTGTCAGACCTGCAATATCATCAGAGATAGACTGAACAACAGAGGCAGTATCATCTTCAGAGTGATCATTTACAATAAAAATTTCCAGTAATTCCTTTGGGTATTCCAGTCCGTTCAAAGCATTGAGACAATCGGAAATGTTCTCTGATTCATTCCTTGCTGCTACAACTATCGAAATGCTGGTCAATGGTTCAAAACCCTTCGGAACAGACCATACTTCCATCCGCTTCCAATGGTAAATATAAGTACTTATCACTATTAAATAACAACAAATGAGGACGATAGAAAATATGGAATAAACAAAACCCATTGCTAGAAAAAACGAATTATTGAGTGAATAATTAGGAATTCAAGAACAAAAACTGTAAATTGTGCCTTAACTAAGGTAAAAGAAAAAACAGGTTAATCACAAATATTTCACAATTGATTGTCCAATCCAAATAAAAAATAAAGAAGAACTGTAAAGAGAAACATTTAAATTACCCGGCCATCAAAAGACGAAATATTAAAACATTACCTTTTACCAAAAACAAAATAGTAGTTTAGATTTTGCTCTATTCTCAATCAAATTGAACTACCAGAAATATAAAATGCTCAAAATTTAATAATGATGCTCAAATTATTTTCTGTTACATTACTATTTTTACTTATTCAGGTGCCTTTTAGCAAGGCACAGGACTCTGAATATTTTCAGGATGCCATTCAGCTATCAGCGCGATTGATAGTGGATGAGTCATCAAGTGAAATACCTGAACATCTCATTTATTCTATAGAAGATGCTTTAATAGCCATTTCTCACAGCACATTTGTCGCTTCTAATGTGGTTTGTCACAAGTACTCTATTCATACCACAAAATCAACAAACACTAAAAATTTAAAAATAATTGTTGGAAAGGAAGCCAATTGGTCAACAGATTTGACTAAGACTCCCGTGCATTCACTTTTCCCATCCTTAAAAGTAAAGGAAACTGAAGAAACTGATGCTTATTTCGTTTATGAAATTTCCTCCGATAAAGCTATCAACATGAAATTCATAGCTAGTGAATTATCGGTAATAAATGATATATGGATGGTCGAACTTCCAAGTATAGCAAAGCCTGGAAATGACATTAAGCTACAGAAAAAAGAAGAGGGTGGTTTTCTTATCACATACAGTTTGTTGACCGGCAATTGTGAATTGGGATGTAATGAACGTCATTACTGGAAATTTGAAGTCTCTGCAGGCGGTGAAGTTAGTTTTCTTGGTGAACATGGTACCGACCTTACTAATCCTGAAAAAGCTGAAAAAGATTTCTTTTCTTTACTTGATGAACAGCAGCCATAAAAATTTAAATATTTAAAAAATAAAAACACCTGATCGCTTAGCAATCAGGTGTTTTTTATTTTAGAGAACCTGGAAATAAAAAATCTAGAAATCAGATTTAATCAACTCCTTTACTTCATTCAGATCATGACCGGAAACATGGATAAAATAGGCTCCTGAAGGCCAATCTGAAGCATCAACCGAAACGGAATTCACTCCTTGCCTTGCGTCAATTCTATTAGTATATATTAATTGACCAATGGCATCAAAAGCACTGACAAGGACCTTCTTATCATTTACAGATTTAATATCTATAGAAAAAGAACCTTCAGAAACAGGGTTTGGATATATCACCACCGCATTATAAGGTGCATCCGGAATTAATGATGCAACAACAATATGTGTGTGGCTGAAAGAAGCATCGTCATCAAAGGTTTTGATTCTGTAATAGTATTCAACATTTGGCAACACATTATAATCATCGTAGGAATAATACTGGTTAACAAGAGATTGCCCCACTGCATCCCGGCTTGCTATAGTTTGAAAGTTAATAGCATCCAAAGAACGCTGAACTTCAAAATAATCGACATCTTCTTCCAGGGCTGTAGCCCAATCCACTCTGATGAATTGATTATTTATAGGCGTAGCAGTAAGAGATAACAATTCGATTGGCAAAAAAGTATTTGAGCTTACAAGACCAAACTGAGAAAAGCCATTAAAAGGCCCTCTGTCAAGGCCGTTCCATGTAGGGCCGCAATCATTATGCAAAGGATCAGGGGCAGGCCAAAGGAACTGATCATCTTTCGAGATAGCCCAGGAAATACCATTCCAGGGAATGAAAGGGTCCTGCGGCCAAACCTTTACTTCATAGTCTCCTCCCTGTATATTATTAATATCATCAAAAATCCATTCACCGTGTTTGTCGCCCCAAAAGATATCCATCAGATAACCACTGCATTCAAGACCCGCTGCAGCATTATTGACTGAGCCCTGCTGAAAATAGGACGCTATGACATCATAGCTGTTTGCCTGAAAATCCAGATGAATATATTGAAACCCCCGGGAAGCAGAGGTTCCTGCAGGTTCTAATCCAAGGATATATCCATAAACCCCTCCTGCAGGATCAATAGCTCTTCTGAGTTTACCTATAACATAACCGAGGTCGGTAGTTGAGTTATTCCCACCCAGATCTATACAATCATTGACAAAGGCAGCATTTCCGGCAGTAGGATTCATCACACCAAAAACAGCAGAATAGGAGGCCCCGTTTGAGGGATAAGAGAAAGCGCCTGACAAACCAATATCATGCGTAATAATATTGTTCCGGTTGGGTGTCCCTGAGGCGGCTGCAGGTAAAAAATCAACTGAATTCCTGACATCTGCAATATTTCCGGTACCATTAAGATATACAATTCCTGCAGTATTGGCCAGTTCGAGGTTAAAGAAAGATCCATCATTTATACCTATAGCTGCTGAGCCTCCTCTAACAGCATAGGAGCCGGAGATGAACTGTCGTTCGCCTATATTGACGTCATTATTTTCCAGTCGAACGGTACCTGTCCCCCGCTGTTGAAAATTATTATCTGAATAAAGATTGCCCTGCACTTCTACAAGACCGTCATTACTGAGTGTACCCCCAAGGTTATGAATATCACCCTGAACAGATATGATTGCTCCGGGTTGCACCTTTACTACAGCCCCCATATTTGCAAATTCTGCATTATGCTGGGCATTTAAGGTAAAAGATATAATATTACATAAGATACCAAGAACAATTTGTACAATTAACTTCATAATATTTAAATATAAATCTTTGAATAATATTCGTTCAAAATAACAAAAACCTCGCATTAATTCAAATAAATCAGGGTATTTAAAACCAGATATACAATTTATACAATTAAATAAAAATTATTTTCCGGTTAGAATAATTTCTTCCAGATTATTAAGCCTGGTTTTAAGTAGTTTGTTTTCTTCCTGCAGTTTTTCTATTAATAATTGCTGTTCCTGCGTTGCCTTTACCAGTGGTACGACAAATTCTGCATAGGTAAGACTGTATAATTTATTGTCCCTTTGAGGAGATTTTACACCACTAAAATCATATCCCGATTCAACAGCCGCAATTTCAACTTCCTGAGCAATAAAACCACTAAAAGTAATTTTTTCCAGATCATATTTATTTTTTTCATCAAAACCATCAGGCATTCCCAAAAGATCATTCTGTTTATCAATGTTAAAATTATAGGTAACAGGACGAAGTTTTGAAATAAATTCCAATCCTATTACATTTTCGGTAACATTATCTTTAATTCTAGCATCCGAAGGGCTGGAGAAATTAACCTGTCCTTCAATAGTCGTGACAGAAGTATTTCCCAAACGAACTTTATTGGAAGTATTCATTGGTGCATTTGCTCCTAAAGCCGTAGAATTGGAATAAGTAGCACCAAATTCGAAACTCCGATGTCCAATTGCCGTGTTGTATGTACCTGTAGTCAAGCCTCTCATAGCGTATCCTCCAATACTGGTATTATAATTACCCGAAGAATTATTCTGCAGGGCTTCGTAGCCCATTGCCGTATTTTCAATGCCACTTATATTTCTCCATAATGACAGCATTCCAACAGCAGCGTTTTTGTCACCATTAACATTATTATTGAGGCAAGACCGACCAACAGCAGTATTATCGTTACCTATGGTATTATCGTACAAGGCCCCTGAACCAATGGCAATATTATCCCCTCCGGTAGTATTTTCATACAAAGCAGCAGAACCTATAGCCACATTATACCAACCATTTGTATTTTTAACAAGTGTGCCATATGAGAGTGCTGTATTATATCTTCCTGTTGTATTTGAATTTAGCGCTTTCCATCCGAAAGCATCATTACAAAACCCTGAAGAATTAGATGCGAGAGCACTAAAACCAGCTGCAGTGTTATTCAAACCGGTAGTATTGGACTTTAAGGCTTCGAAACCAAAAGCAGAGTTGCCATCACCTGAAGTATTTTGCTCGAGGGCATGTGCCCCGATAGCCGTAAGGCCATCATTCCCATTTGAACGAAGTAAAGCAGAATCGCCTACGGCAGTATTTTTTTTCCCTCCGGTATTAAAGTAGAGTGCTTTATTACCATAAGCACTATTCCCAACACCAGAATTATTTCTGTTTAATGCGAATGCACCTGCAGCCGTATTATCATAGCCCGTAACATTATAATACATAGCCTGACCTCCTGTAGAAGTATTATTGCTTCCAGTAGTAGTAGATTGCATATTCATAACTCCGATTGCCACATTATTATTTCCTGACGAATTATTGTACAAAGCCCTGTAGCCCAGAGCAGAGTTATTGGAGGAAGTGATACTGTTGCCGATAGCTTCTCTACCGAAAGCAGTGTTGTAAATACCTGTAGTATTGTCTCTGAGTGCATGATATCCATTTGCCGTATTGCTATGCCCTGTAGTATTGCTATATAGTGATTGGTATCCGGCAGCAGTATTCTGCCCTCCCGAAGTATTTAAATAGAGACTAAAAGAACCAAAAGCAGAATTTTCATTTCCTCCGACATTAAAAGTCATTGCATTAAACCCGGAAGCAGTATTTCTGAGTCCGGTGGTATTGGCTGATAGGGCATTGCCGCCGGAGGCAGTATTATAAAGTCCTGAGGTATTGGCCATCAAAGAATGATAACCATGTGCAGAATTATAAGAACCTGTCGTATTGGCATACAAAGCAGCATCTCCAGTAGCGACATTATAGTTCCCGGAAGTATTCAAAAACATAGCAGTATTTCCGGTTGCCGTATTTTTTGTGCCGACAGAATTTGTCCAGAGTGCCCTACTACCGGAAGCAGTATTGTCGGAACCTGAGATATTGGAGTACAAAGACTGATAGCCTGATGCAGCATTGTTGGTACCTGTAGTATTCCTGTACATAGAAGAAAGACCAAAGGCAGTATTATTATTCGCAGTTGTATTATTATACAAGGCGAAGGCGCCGACTGCAGTATTTCTATCTCCTCCGGTATTGAAGAACATGGCCTGATAACCGGAAACAGTATTACTTCCGCCATTGGTATTTGTATATAAAGCATAAGTTCCTGTCACTGTATTATTGCTGCCGGAAGTATTAGCCCTTAGGTTTTGATAACCAACTGATACATTTGACCTTCCGGTAGTATTATTAAGGAGAGACTGAAATCCAAGTGCTGTATTAGAAGCACCGGTAGTGGAAGACTGACCGGATTGGTATCCTATAAATACATTATCATTATTGGTCAGGTCATCAGCATTTCCGGCATCTTCGCCAATAAATACTGAACGACCGGTATTGAGGACTTCAATTTGTCCTTTGGTGGTAATTCTGGTATGTATAACATTATTGGTTCTGATATCAAGGGCCTGATTATCAAGTGTACCCAAAAAATTAGTTCCTGAGAGGGTCCCGGAATTCCCTGTAATGTGCCAGTCATTATGAACTGCTTTTTCCCAAAAAGATCCATTCCAGAAATAAAAGCCGACACCTGAACCACCCACGACACTTGCATTTGTATTCCACACAAGCAAACTCAATGCAGGTGCACTTACAGGGGATACATCGTCTGTAACATTTATAAGCGCTACTTTTGGAATCAACAATCCGGCATCGGAGGCTTCAACATGTAATTTTGCAGAGGGGTCAGGACTCAATGTGCCTATCCCGACATTCTGTGCACGGATGATAGAAAATGTCAGTAAAAAGAGTAGTAGAAGTATATTTTTAAGCATTTTATACAATTAAAAATTAAAAAATAAGTGTAAATGTAGCTCACAGGATTGACAGAAGAACACACAATAAGTATCAAATTTCACCTCAAATTACACTTCTAAAAAACATATAATATATATTTTGCATTAAATAAGAGCTTTATAACCATTTAAATTTACATCTCTAAATGAATATTTCAATTTATTGATAATAAAAAAATAACTAGTCAAAAAAGTAATTATTTTACATTCAGAAACAATTGCAGGGTCTTTTTTGTAGTATTGTATGTACGAATCAAACAAATAGGAAATGGCAAAAAAAGAAAATAAAATTCATGAAGACCTGAGAAAGGATTACAACCTGGGCATTTTAAATGAAAACGATTTATTTGAAAACCCTGTAAGACAATTCAAAAAATGGTATCAGGAAGCCCTTCAAGGACAGATTGATGAACCCAATGCTATGGTTTTATCCACAGTAAATAAAGATGGTATCCCCAATGCCCGGGTAGTCTTACTTAAGGGTATTGATGAAAATGGCTTTCGGTTTTATAGCAATTATCAAAGTACAAAAGGAAAGGAAATTGATGAAAACCCTCATGTTTCTATTGTTTTTTTCTGGAAAGAAATGCAACGTCAGGTAAGAATTAAAGGAACTGTCATTAAGCTAAGTGAGGAAGTATCCACAGCGTATTTTCAGAGCAGGCCAAAAGGAAGTCAGATAGGGGCTTGGGTGTCTTCTCAGAGTAAAGTTATACAGAACCGGAAGGAGTTGGAGGACAAACAAAAAGAACTTGAAAAAGAATACAAAGAAGTGGAAATATTGCCAAAACCTCCTCATTGGGGCGGCTATACAGTCAAACCCTATCAGATAGAATTCTGGCAAGGCCGTAGTAGCAGATTACATGACAGATTGTGTTATACCCTTACTGAACTTAATCCTGAAAAATGGACACTTCATCGTCTTTCACCTTGATAAAAGGGGCATGGCTGAGAATGTTTATATTATGACATTTAAATTTGTATAATGATCTTAATTAAAGCTTTCGTCAGAAAAGTATCAATGGGCTACAGTTCAAAAAAACTGAAAGCTTCATTTATTATCATGATTCTGATTGCCATTTCATTGGGAATAAGCGGTCAATTTATTGGTGTCGGGAAGACAACAGAAACAGGCGAAACAATAAAATTGCTTGATGTGATGTTCAACCGTAGTGAGGCTGCAACTTATACTCAAATAAAAGCTTACGGAAAGGACGGACGAACGCTTTATTTCTACAGCACACTGATACTTGACAGTATCTTCCCGATGGCATTTGGAACATTTTTAACTTTATTACTGGTCAATTTATTCAAAAAAAGTAGATCACAGATAGCTATCCTAACGCCTCTTTTAGTTGTATTTACTGACTTTGCAGAAAATATACTTACAGCTATAATGTTAACAAATTATCCAGTAAAACTATATCTCATTTCCTATGCAGGAAGTCTTTTTACTTCGCTAAAATGGATCTTTATGGGTATAGTAATTCTATTAATTGCCCTTGGCTTGATAAATAAAAAAAGAGAAGGCAGAAAAGGGTGGGATTAAAAACTGTTATTGTTTGAAAGACTTGATAGAAGAAGGTATATAGATGGTATAAATAACTTCTTCCTCACAATTTTGTCCCTTTACAACAATAATATTTTTATTTTTTTTGGATTCAAGAGAAAGTTCTCTTGTACTTGCATTCATAGTCTGAATCAATTCGTATCTGCCTGATTCAACAACAAAATTTAGTAAGGCTTCATTAGGAAGAGATAATTCAACCTTGGTTTCAACAAGTATACGGGTACCCTTTGTTTCCTTTAGTTCTACAGTAGCCCCCTCTATTGATACTTTGATGGTTTCAGCATTTCCTGTCATGATAGTCTGATAGGTTTTCTTACTGACTTGCCCCTGACAAAAACAAAGACTGAGTGTAAAAAACAAGAATGACAGAAAAAATTTATTAAGTTGCATGAAAAACATTCAAAAAGTATAATTACAAATATATTTGGAGCAAAGCAAAAGAAAAATACAGGGGGAATTATTGCTGATATCACTCAAAAAAAAAGTAATCTGAGATAAATAATAACAATAAATCATAAGAATTTGTAAGATAAGCTATTTTGTTCAAATCTAATAATAAACCCTTAATCTTAACAGGGCAAATATAAAAAAAAGGAAAACTAATCCTTAAAATTCACTTTTCGAACGGTCATAAGGGTACAGGAATCTTTGATTAAATGATTGCTATAATCAAATAAAAGATGCCCCTCGCTTACAGAACGGTCGGATATAAGATATTCAATATTATTTTTCTTCAGATAATTTATCTGCTGCCCAACAAGATCGCCCATCCCTTTATTTCCTTTCACAAAATACTGAAAATCAAAGAATGAATATAAATAATCATCAAACAATTTTTCATCAATATAATCCATTCTGATATTATGATTAATATGAAATAATATCTTCGCATCTGAATAGGCTTCATTCAAAACAGGCTTGCCAAGAAGTGCCACACGGTGCTTTTTCCCATCTCCGAATAACTTTTCACATTCTTCGTAGAAAGTTACTGAGACATGTTCCTTGTTTTTATTATTATTGAATGCATGCCTGCTTGATATTGAAAGATATGCATTATATGAAGCAACAGATAAAATTATATATGTCAATATAATGAAGGCCTTTAACCTGGTTTTTAATGAGAATAAAAATATCCAAAAAATCAGAACAGCCCCCCCTACCCTACAGGTAAACATCTGAATCTGTAGCCATTCGGGCTGACCTTCCAAAAACCATGAACATGAAATGCCACATTGAATCATAATAAAAAACAAAATGAATACTTTTGTAAATGAGGATGCCCTTAAAAAGGGAATAACTGATTTCCTGTAGTAAACGGACAACATGACTAAAGGAAATAAATAAAGGAGATAATCCAGAAAAAGAAAAACATTTGTGCCGGCTATTCTCCGAAACAGTAATAAAGGATCAGCAAAGAATTTGCTAAAAGCGGCAGATAGAGAAAAGGGCAGTACATTCAACCCCGATGGTATATGATTGAAATAATAGAAGACCAATATTGTCCCTGTTAACAGAAGTGAAATAACATGAAAAGAAATACATTCCCTCCAGGTTATTTTTTTAAGCCAAAGCAATACTAATGAAAAAGCAATGATTGTACAGAGAGACAAAGGCAACATTACAAATGAACTGACAGAAAGTAGCAACAAGGAAAAAAATGCAAGAAAATATTGATTGATATAAATACAATATGCTGTTAATGTAAAAAAGATAGCTATTGGAATTACTTTATTAGGTACCCAATTGATCATATTAACAGAAAACCAGCCTTTTTCAACATAATCAAAGGGAATAATATTAAAGCCTGAAGCAAAAAGTAACAATACTGAAGATACTATAAGAAGCCATGTATATTTTCGGCCAACCAGGACTTCCTTGATTATCCCTCGGTATAGAAAAGCCAAAACCGAAGAGAAGAATACCGGCAGGCTGATCAGAAAAACAAAAAGGGGATTCGACTGAGTCAATGATGAGAAAATAATATTCTGATATAACTCCAGGTAATGATAAGGATTCACTCCACCTTGAAAATTATCACTAAAATTGAGATTCCCAATAACATTTTCCTGCCCGGTTTGACGGATAATTTCACTTACAGTTGCATAAAAATAATTATCCGGATAAAAGACTTTAACTACTTCCTGTGTGTAAATATAAGGAAGATAGGAACAAACAAAAACAAGTCCGAAAAACAGATTAATAATCAATAAAACTGAGAAATCAGAGCGTATTGATGGAGGAGAAAATTCTTTAACAAACAGATTATTCTGATATTTAAGATATATCAACAGTATAAAAAACAAAAGAAGTGAATGTACATGTACTGTCTTTCCGAAGGTAAGAAACAAAGCAAGGGGTACCTGAATGACAAATAATCCGGCCAACAAAATTATAAACCCTGACAAATGCCCGGACAGATTTATCCTAAGCACAGATATCAGTACAAAACCTGCTGTAAAAGTGAGGCATGAAATCAAAACCGGAGAAAAAGAATAATAGAATAAATCTGACAGATCCATAAAAATAAAACAGTAACCTGATTAATACAATTGATTTTTTTACGTTCTTTACGATAAAGTAATCAATAAATAGAGACTGGAAAAACTATTTGATAAATAAGTGCTGGAAAATTCAGCCTGAAAGCAGTATATGCAAAAAAAACACTGGTTAGGTATATTACTAAGTGGATTAATAATCAGATTGTTATTATCACAACTCGGCTACAACCACGATATAGGTGCCTACAACCTGGTAGGGTCTTTGGTAAGTGAGGGCAAAATAGTGTATGCACATACAAACAAATTCAACTACGGTTTTATCATGTCCTATATTTTTGGTGCATTTTACTGGTTGAATAGTATGATTTTCGCCGGGGAACTTCAGGGGATGCATCTCTTCGTTTGTCTGCTGTGCTCAGTTTTTGATATACTTATTGCTATAAAATTAAAACGCTATTTCGGATATAAAGTGGCTTTATTATTTTACCTGAATCCTGTTTCTCTGCTAATCACAGGATATCATACACAATTTGATAATATTGCAATCTATTTTGCCCTCTTATTCTGGTTCAGTTTAAAAGAAAATAAAAGCCTCGGCAAAACTATCTCCTTTTTAGGTCTGTCTCTGATAATCAAACATGTCTTTTTACTGTTCCTTCCCTGGCTCTTATTTTACAAAAAATTCAAAATTAAAAAACGAATAATTTTATTTGCTGCGCCTCTTTTTATTTTCCTGGGCTCTTTTACTCCTTTTTTATTAGATGCAGAATCTAGAATGGGTGTCAAAAACCACGTTTTTTCCTATAATTCTTTTGAGGAACATTCCCTCATTGGTCGGGTAAGTTCAAAAATCCCGAATTTCAATGAACTCAATAACCAATATTTCGGTGGAAATTTGAAAAAATATATCTTCATGGGTATTCTGACTGTTTTTGGGATATTCAGCATGCGAAAAAGAGAAGAAGAGGGCTTGTATCTCTATCTTTTGGCATTGGTGGCATTCAGCAGCGGCATGACAGATCAGTACCTGGCGATAACCTGCCTATCTACTGCTGTTTTTTACAGAAATAAAATGATTTGGCTATTTGTTTTTACTGCTTCTGCTTACCTGATTTTCGATACAAGAAATAATATTTCAGGATCTATTGTCTTTTTGCAGCAATTTACTGACAACTCCCCATTATTGGCTTCAATTTTATCGGTGGCAGTCTGTCAATTGTTGATTTTTTTGGCTTTGGCCAAACGTTTTATCTCTTCTGATCAAATGGCTTCTATAAAGAACTAAATTTAATTCAAAAAATCTTTTTAATTGTTTAATTATTTAATTATTTAATGAAATGATGAATGATTATGTCTCGGCATTTTCATTATCCGACTTCAAAGAAACCAGATATACTCCAACAAAAATCAATGCTGCAGAAAATAGCATGGCCAATGTCAAATTATCTTTTCCGGCCGATACGGCTATAACAGATGCCAATAAAGGTTGCAAATAAATATAGGTGGAAGAGACAGTGGGTTTAACCACTGCAAGGGCAGCACCGTTCATAACATAGGTAAGGAATGTTACAAAAAACAGAACAAAAGCAATACTCCAGAATATATGGGAAGGCATCGTGGTCCAGTTTATTTCCAGCATTTGATTATACCCAAATGGAATTACATAGATCGTCCCAAAGAAAAATACCCACTTCAGGGTAGTAAAAGCAGAATATTTGTCCATCATTGGTTTTACAAGAACAAGATAACAAGCATAAAAAGAGGCATTTATTCCTACAAAAATATTACCCAAACCCGGGTCAGGGGCATCAGGTATATCAGAACTGTTATTGAGCACCAACATCGTTGCTCCGAGTAGTCCGAACAAAATACCAACTCCTTTCTTCCCGGTAAGTTTCTCTCTAAAAACTATCATGGATAAAATGAGTACCAAAATCGGGGTAGTCAACATAATCAGTGCTGCATTGATAGGAGTGGTAAGGTTGAGTCCATAAAAAAAAGTAAGCTGATTGCCCGCCACACCAAAAACGCCACAGAGTGCCAGTCTCAGAATATCTTTTCTCTCTACTTTTT
>CAJQOX010000021.1 GCA_905480075.1 uncultured Aureispira sp.
CTGTTTTTTGCTTCCTGAGGAATTTTGTAGGAATATTTTTTTTTATTGGAAAACGGTTCAAGGTGAAAATTTTCCCAGAACACATTAAGCTCCTTCAATTGATTGTTAAAAAGGATTTCCATATGTTCAGGATTAAAAGATGGAAATAATTGTGAAGGTCCCTCACTGTATATTTCCCCTACCTGAAGCAGGGAGTTCGTTCCGCCGTTGCCATTGTCGGCTGTCCTTTCATTTCCGGGGTCCAACTGCCATACATCGTCGACTACCAGCTGATACTGATATTTGCCGGGGTCCATGCTGAGGTCGAGGGTCCACAATCCCGGGGCAGTCTGCTCAAATTTTTGCGGGCTCCAGTTGTTCATCTCTCCGGCTATCTGCACTTTTTTGGCCGTAGATTTCAGGCTGAAATGTACAGCCTGCTTTTTCGATTTGAAGCATACTATATCATAGGAAAGGCCCTTCAACCAACAATTGACCACGCCCATATGTGGGGCGGTATCTGCAGCGGAAAGTGCGATCATTCCTTCACTGAAAGAGACGGAGAAGCCGCGGCTGCAGGTAACCGAATCGATGAGCTCAGTATTGCTGAAATAATCGGCAGCGACTATCTTCACGGCAGGGGCGTTCATACGGATTACCGAGGCGAGTCCCTGAATCTCCTGACCGCTGAAGTCTCTGCCCTTTTCGGAAGTACAGCCAACAAAAAACAGTATAATGACTGAAAATATTAATCTTACCATTTTATCATCATTTCATCATCAGAATAATCCAATGTTATTTGTGTCAGATTTTCTTCATACATATCCCTACCTTTATCTTCACTGAAAGTATCGATAGAATATACAGGTTCCACAAAGCGGTTCCTTACTTTTTCCGTTTTCAAACCAAGACCATTTACTTTGATATTTTCCGGAGAAATCCCGTGAAAAATTATCTTGATATCCCTGAGTTCTGAGGGGTAATTTCCTATAGATTTATTCAAAAGTAAACTGTTCTCCTGCAGTACAATTTCCCTGAGCTTGTAATCCTTATTTTCATAATTATAAGAAGCGCCATCATCCTGATAGAAGCTGAAAGTGGAGCTACCTTTGCCGTAGACATGCAAAATCAGGCTTTTTGGCTTTTCGTCCAGATGTTGACTCAGTTCCTGCATCGGTATCAGCGCCCCTGCCCTGACAAAGACCGGCAATTTCCAGAGGGGTGCTTCCACAATGATTTCACGGTCTCCCTTCAGTTCTTCGCCGGTCCAGAAATTGAACCAAAGGCCGGGAGGCAGCCATATTTTCAGAAATTTCTCCGCACTTTCCAGCGGACAGACCATCAAATCCCTGCCCATAAAAAACTGATGCTGAAATTCTTCTCTATAAGTATTTTCATGATGAGGATGCTCAAAAACAAAGGAACGGCAGAGCGGCATTCCGTTGACCGAAGATTCTCTCATCAGGCTGTAAATCAGTGGCATCAGCTTATATCTCAGTCCTATGTAGTTGCGGGCTATCTGTTCCACGATTTCTCCGAAGGACCAGGGTTCTGCATCGCGGGTATTGACGTTAGAGTGCGCTCTGAAAAAAGGTTGAAAGGCCGCTACGGAAATCCATCTTGCGTAGAGTTCCGGGCTTGCCTCCCCTACAAAGCCTCCTGCATCGTTTCCACAAAAGGAGATGCCTGTCAGTCCGAGGCTGTTGACCAGTCTGACCCCTGCCATAAGATGCTCATCGGAGGAAACATTGTCGCCGGTCCATACTGCCGAGAATCTTTGAATTCCTGAAAATCCGGCACGTGTCAGCACGAAGGGACGTTCCGAAGGATTGCAGGAATGCACCCCTTCCGCCGTTGCCCTTGCCATCTGCATTCCGTAAACATTGCGGGCCTCGCGGTGCGTGGTTTTCTGACCTTCAAAATCAAACTCCAGAAAGTTCGGCAGGCATTGTCCCCAGGCGGCGGGTTCGTTCATATCGTTCCAGAAACCCTTGATGCCCAAATCCGCATAAAATGGCAAAAGTCGCTGCCACCATTTCCGCACTTTGGCAGCCGTAAAATCGGGGAAATGAGATTTGCCGGGCCATACTTCTCCCGTATAATTTTCACCGTCGGGATACTTTACAAAGACCTCTTCCGAGATACCTGAGTCGTAGGGAGGATAACCCTTTTCAACCTTGATGCCCGGGTCGAGAATCACCGCCGTTTTAAAGCCCGACTCCCGAATATGAGCGATCATTTTTGCCGGCTCGGGAAAGCGCTCTTCATGAAAGGTAAAAGCCTTGTAATCCTGCATATAGTGGATATCGAGATAAAGCACATCGCAGGGAATTTTCTTCTCTCTGAATGTTTGTGCCAGCTGATATATTTCGCTGTCGGGATAATAGCTGTAGCGGCATTGCTGAAAGCCAAGCGACCACAGCGGCGGCAATTTCATTCTTCCGGTCAGCCAGGTATAATCTTCAATAATATCGGCGACGGTATTGCCGTAGATAAAATAATAGTTCATCAGACCATCTTCGGCAGAGAACCAGGAAAAACGGTCGGTGGAAGCCCCGAAATTGAAGGTGGTTTTGTGGCTGTTATCGACAAAAATACCGTAGACCAGCCCATTATGAATACCGATATAAAAGGGCGTGGAAAGATAAAGCGGGTCCTCATCGACCGCATAGCCGAACTTATCGGTATTCCAGTTGACATAGGCATTGCCCCTTCTGTTGAGCGGACCCGTTTTTTCGCCCAGTCCCACAAACTTTTCATCCTGCATCAGTTCTTTGCAGACCGTCACTTCGGTGCCTGTCCAACGGGTGGAGAGGGCATCTCTGCTGATGAGTTTTGAGTTCTTGTCAAAAAAGGAAAGGCAGGCATTCTTCAGATTGAGTTCCAGCCGTATTTTATGAGACTCAAGACTCAGCGAACCTTCATCCTGAACATAAGAAGGTTTGATTTTTTCGGGCTTTTGAATGACTGCAAAGGAAGGGCTTTTCTTCGGAATTTTATCCCTTGAAATTCTGACATTGACCACAGAGTCTCTGTAAAATTTAATTGCTCCAAAGCCATTGTCAGATTTAAAATTAAAGTAATCCTTTTCAACCGAAATCTGATCCACCTTATTTAAACCTACAGAAATTTTGCCCATAAGAAACTTTTTATTTGCTGCTGTTTCTATTGAATAAAAAGAGCAGGATGTAAAAA